>JAIYAB010000007.1 GCA_027489275.1 Hyphomicrobiales bacterium | reverse complement strand
TGATCGACGGGAAGATCGTCAACAGCGCGAGGACGGCAGCCAACGTCAGGACGAAAGGCCAGATCTCCCGGATGATGGCCGCCAGCGGAACCCGGGTGAGGGACGCCATGACGAAGAGCAGCAGTCCGTAGGGGGGCGTGATGAGGCCGATCATGAAGTTCAGCGTCGTGATGATCCCGAAATAGGTCATGTCGATGCCGAGCGCACGGGCGCTGGGCAGCAGCAGCGGCACGAAAACCAGCATCATCACCGAGCCGTCCAGGAAGCAGCCCAGCACCAGGAAGAGAAGGTTCACCGCCAGCATGAATTGCAGCGGAGACAGCTGCATGTCGTTGATCGCAAGGAGGAGATGCTCGGCAAGGCGCTCATTGGCGATGGCGTAGTTGAGAATGAACGCGCTTGCGATGAGCAGCATCGTGCTGGCGGACTGGCGCGTCGACTCCGCCAGGACGCCATTCACTTCGGCGGTCCCGATCCGGCGGTAGACGAGCGTCCCCAGTACCAGGGCCCAGAATGCGGCAACGGCCGCGGCCTCGGTGGGCGTGAATATTCCGGACCAGATGCCGCCGAGCAGGACCACCGGCAGGGTCAGCGACAGCGCGGCGCGCCCGAAGACGGGGGGTATCTGTGCAAGCGGCACCCGTTCGCCGACAGGCAGACTGCGGCGGCCAGCGACGACACGGATGCACAGCATCAGCGCCCCGCCCATCAACAGGCCCGGCACGAGGCCCGCGAGAAACAGGGCTCCGATCGAGGCTCCCGACAGAAGCGCGTAGATGATCAGCGGAATCGACGGCGGGATGATCGGCGCGATGGTGGCCGACGCCGCGGTGATCGCGCAGGCGAGGCCTGGGGGATAGCGACCGATGTCACGCATCATCTTGGTCGCGACGAGTCCCGGTCCGGCAGCATCGGTGACGGCGCTCCCGCTCATGCTGGAGAAGATCATGCTGACCAGTACGGTGACGTGGCCCATCCCGCCGCGGAACCGGCCGACGACCGCATTGGCTGCCGCCCAGAGCCGGTCGCTGATCGACGCCGCATTCATGATGTTGGCGGCGAGGATGAACATGGGTATCGCGACCAGGACGTACATGGCCGTCATCTGGCTCATCACCTGGCCGACGAGCAGGCCGACATCCTGTTTCGTGGCGAGCAGATAAGCGGCGCCGCCGGCGAACATGACCAGCGCCAGCGGGAGCCGAAGGAGCGCGCCGGCAACGACGCAGCCGAGGAGCGCCCACAGGCCGAGGGTCACGACGCGTCCTCCGATGGGCCGGCCGACCAGCGGCTCAACTCGTCCCTCCAGCCCGGGCCCGCCAGCGCCGCGATCGTGAAGCACAGCCGCAGGACGATGATCAGGATGAACGCGGGGAAGATCGCGTAGACGACGTCCAGTCGCAGCTGCAGCGTGTCGCTACGCTCTCTCCACAGGAACAGGGTGTAATCGACAAGGCCCGGCAGTACCGAACCCATGAGGGCGACGAACGCCAAGCAGCCTAACAGCAGCGCAGCGCGTTGCGCGGCCGGCCGTAGGTTCACGAAGAGCACGTCGAAGGCGATGTTCTCGGGCCACCGCAGAACCAGCGCCGCCGTCCAGAACGTCGACCAGACGCTTAGGATGATGACGGCCTCGTCGACCCATCCCTGCGGGCGGTTGAAAAGGTAGCGCATCGCCACCCCGTAGATGAACAGCGCGAAGACGACTCCGAGGCTCCAGGCGGCGATCCAAGCCGCCGCCTGCCTCGCCCGGTTCAGGAGCTGCCGAAGCGCCATCGCGCGGCTTACTTCACGGCTTCGATGCGCGCCTGCAGGCCCGGCTTCCATTTGTCCATAAGGCCGGCCTTCTTGTACTGCTCCATCACCGCAGCCTTGAACGCCTCGACATCGGGCTCGACCACGGCGATGCCGGCGGCCTTGAAGGTGTCGATGGCGTCCTTCTCGTCCTTCAGCGTCTTGGCGATCTGCATGTCAGCGGCCTCGCGGGCGGCGGCGCGCAGCTCGGCCTGCTGGTCGGGCGTCAGCTTGTCGAAGGCGGGCTTGGCGATGGCGATGAACACCGGCTGCACGAGGTGGCGGGTGAGGATCACCTGCTTGGTCACCTCCTGGAACTTCCAGTCGCGGGTCATGTTGGTCGGGTTGTCCTGCGCGTCGATCGCGCCGGTCTTGAGGCCGAGATAGACCTCCGTGATCGGCATCGACACCGCGGTCGCGCCCAGCGCGTTCGCCAGCATCTGGAAGGCGGGGCCGGGCGGCATCCGCATCTTCACGCCGCTGAGATCCGTCGGCGCCTTGACGGGCTTGTCGGAGCGCAGGTTCACGGTACGCGTGCCGAGATAGGCGGTGTCGAGGATGACGATGCCCATCTTCGTGGAGACGTCGTCGACGAACTCCTTGCCGACGTCGCTGCGGAACGTCTTGATCAGGTGGTCGGGGTCGCGGAACAGGTAGGCGGCGCTGAACACGCCATATTCCGGAAGCTGGCCCTCGATCTCGAACGTGACCGGGCTGGCCATCTCCACGTTGCCGCGCTGCATGGCGGGCAGCTCCGTGCCCTGCCGGAACAGCGTGCTGGCGGCGTGGACCGAGACCTTGATCTGGCCCGGGAACTTGGCCTCCATCCGCTGCTTGATGAGGCGGAAGGCGTCGCTCAGCGGCGAGCTCTCGGGAGCCGCCGTCGAGATGCGGATCTCCGTCTGCGCCAGCGCGGGCGCGACGGCGAGCGGCAGGGCGACCGCGAGGGCGGCCGCAAACGTCCTGAAGGCGTGGTTCATGTGAGTCTCCCCTCTCGATCTGCGTTGGGCGCCGAGGATGTCAGCGCGGCTCCTGGATGGTGACGGCGAACCCGCCGATCCCTTCGATCTCGACCTCGACACGGTCCCCGACCTTCAGGAAGGTCTGCTTCGGCACGCCGACGCCGGCCGGGGTTCCGGTGAGCAGCACGTCGCCCGGGTCGAGCGTCATGATGCGCGAGGCGGTGGCGATCTGCTCGGCGACCGTGAAGATCATGTCGGTCGAGCGGCCGTCCTGCTTCGTCTCGCCGTTGACGGAGAGCCTGAGGCCGACGTCCTGCGGGTTCGGCAGGGCGGCGGCGGGAACGATGCGCGGCCCGAGCGGGCAGCACGTGTCGTTGGCTTTCCCCGCCACCCAGTCGAGCTTGTAGAACGTCTCGGGCGCGCGGTTGTGGTCGCGGGCCGAGAAGTCGATGGCGACGGTCCAGCCCGCGACGTGCTCCAACGCCGTCTCGACCGGCACGTTGCGGGCGCGCCGGCCGATCACGGCCGCGAGCTCGATCTCCCAGTCGAAGGCCTTCGTCCCGAGCGGCATGTGAACCGTCGGGCCCTCGCCCACGACCGCGTTGCGCGGCGGCTTCATGAAGAAGAAGAGCCGCTGGTCCTCCTTCTTCGCACCGGGCATGCCCATTTCGGCCAGGTGGTCGAAATAGTTCGCGCCGGCGCACAGGATCTTGCCCGGGTAGAGGATCGGCGCGAGACGCCGCGTCGGCCGCACGCGATGCGCCGGATCGGGGTTCGCCGCCGCCCGCCCGAGCGCGGGCTCGGCCGCCGGCCAGTCCGCGAACAGTCCTGCGACGCTGCTCTGGCCAGGCAGTCCGGCGCGCGCCAGCGACGGCTCCAGCGCAAAGAGCCCGTCTGCCGTCTCGAGGCAGGCGACGGCGGAGCCGTCCACATCGACCGTCGCCAGGGACCAGGGAGCTGCCGGCATCGTCACCTCTCTCGCTTGCAATGAACTGAGACTGATTTTATAAAATCACCCTGTCAACATGAATCGCGCCCCCCAAAGATCGCGCCCGATGACCGAAGCTTCCACCGGACGATCGAACACCGAACGCGCCTACCACCGGCTCCGGCAGGAGATCCTGCACGGGGATCTCATGCCGGGCGACCGGCTCACCGCCGCCGACCTGCAGGACCGCTTCGCCCTCGGCCTCACGCCGATCCGCGAGGCGCTCATGCGCCTGTCCGCGGAAGGGCTGGTGGATGCCGAGACGCACCGCGGCGCGCGCGTCACCGACGTCTCGCCGGAGACGCTGGCCGACCTCATGGCCACCCGCCGGGCGATGGAGCGCCTCTGCCTCGCCGCCTCCATCGAGAAGGGCGATGCCGCCTGGGAGGCGGACATCGTCGCGGCCATGCACCTCCTGTCGCGAACGCCCCTGCCGGCCGGACCCGAGGACCGGGAGGCGGCTGCCGTCTGGGAGGCCCAGCACCGCCGCTTCCACCTCGCGCTCGTCAGCGCCTGCGGGTCCGAATGGCTGCTGCGCTTCTGGACGACGCTGGCGGACCATTCCGAGCGGTTCAGGAAGCTGCGCCTCCTGCATCGCCACGCCAAGGAGGCGGAGGTGCGCGACGTTAACGCGGAACATCGCGCCATCATGGCAGCCGTGCTCGACCGCGACGTGGCCGCCGCCACCGCGCTCATGGACCGGCATCTCGAGGCGACGGAGCAGTCCGTCGCCCGGCTGCTCGACGCAGGATACGACAGCCAGAGAGGACCATCGTCATGATCGTGCGTTCGGCCGTGCTGGAGGGGCGGGTTCCCGCGGACAGGAAAGCCGCCTTCGACGAGGCCATGGCCAACGGCGTCGTCGCTGCCATCCGGCGCTATCCCGGGCTCGTCGACGTGACGCTGCGCCGTCCCGTCGAGGCGGAGGAGGGCGCGCCGCCCGTCTACATGATCTTCGACCTCCGCTTCGAAACCCTTCAGGCGATGAAGGACGCGCTCGCGAGTCCCGTCAGGCAGGAGGTGCGCGGCGTCATCGCCGCCGCCATGAAGGACTTCGAGGGCCGGGTCTATCACCTCGTCCTCGAGGAGAGCCGGTGACCACGCCGCGCGCCGTCCTCGTCACCGGGGCCGGCGTGGTGGGATGGCTCACCGCCGAGATGCTGGCGGCGCGCGGCGATCCCGTCGTCGTCGTCGACGTGAAGAAGCCTGCGCGCCCGTTGCCGCCGGGCGTCGCCTTCAGCTCCTGCGACGTGACGGACCTGCAGGCGCTGGAGTTCGTCTTCGCAGCGCATGCCGTCGGCTCCGTCGTCCACACCGCCGCGCTTCTGTCCACGGGCATCCGGCAGGATCCCGTCCGCGGTGTTGCGGTCAACGTGATGGGCACGACGAACGTTCTCGACTGCGCGCGCCGTCACGCCGCCCGGCGAGTCGTCGTCGCCAGTTCCACGACCGTCGGCTACACGACCTTCGCCCGCCCGCAGGGCGCCGCGGTGCCCGAAGACCTGAACATGCGCATCGTCTCCGAGCGGCCGGCCAGCATCTACGCGGCGACGAAGCTCTGCGGCGAGCACCTCGCCCTGCTTTACGCTGACCTCTATGGGCTCGACGTCGTGGTGCTGCGCTACGCCGCCGTCCTGGGCGGCAGCCTCGACACGCCGACCAGTGTTCCCGGTCGCCTCCTTGCGCGGCTCGTGGAGGGCGCCCGCCGGGGCGAGACGGTCACGCTCGACGATCCCTACCTCGCCTGGGGAGGCATCGAGGAATTCGTGGATGCCCGCGACTGCGCCCGGGCGAACGTCCACGCGCTGGACGCGGCGACGCCCGTGAAGCGCGTCTACAACGTCGCGCCCGGCGGCGCGGTCACCCTCGCGGCCTTCGTGGACGGCGTCCGGCGGGTGCATCCGGCGCTGCACGTCGCCCTGGGGCCCGAGCCGGCGACCGGCTTTGCCGGCTTCCCGCACCGACGCCCCTCCGCATCCGACGTCGAGGCGGCGCGGCAGCACCTGGGCTTTTCGTGCGCTCACGACCTCGAGGACACGATCCGGTACTGGTCCGGCCCTTGACGGGAGCCGCCGCGCCGGTCGAAGACTGACCGCCAGGCGAACAATGGCGTCCCCGGCAGTGCGAACACGCAGGACGGAATCGTCGCCCATGGTCGAAACATCCGAGGCGGCCCGCAGGCCGCTCGCCGCCGGCGCATCCATCGGCTGGTGGGAGGTGGGAACGACGCTCGAGACGCGCTACGACGGCCCCGCCGAGCCGATGGTGGGCGGCATGGACCCGTTCTTCTTCGTCACGCGGCACAAGAATTTCATCCCGCACGAGTATCCCTGCCGCACCCGCTTCGCGTCGGCGCGGCGCGGCGTGCGGCCGATCCCGTCCGGGAGCTTCGAGCCCCGCCGCATCCACCTGCCCTACGGATCGCCCCGGCTCGACCTCTCCGGCTTCTGGTTCCGGCCGACCGTGCTCGGAACCTGGGCGCGGACGCGGTTGCTGGCGGACGCCGGCGGCCCGGCCCGGCTGCGCCTGCGGACCTGCGGCGGCGCCATCCTCTTCGTAGACGGCCGCGAGATCGGGTGGCTGTCGCCCTACAGCCGCAATCTCGAGGCCGAAGCGGTGTTCGACGTCGACCTCGCCGCCGGAGAGACCGAGATCCTCGTCTGGTTCGACGACCTCGCCGAGCGGGACGCGCGCTACTTCATCGAGCTCGACTATCTGGAAGGGCCGCCGGCCGCCGTCCTTGTCGGCGGTTCGGCCCCCGCCATGGTGACCGACGCGGTCGAGGCCGCGCTGGGCTCCATCCGGTTCGACCGGCCGTCCTATGACGGCGGCACGCCCGTGCTGGAAATCGACGAGCCGCTGCCCGTCGATGCCGACGTCGAGATCGTCGTGGCTGGGGATTTCATTTCGGGCGATCGCAGTGCGATCGGCCTGCGGCTGCGCGCCGGGCAGACGCGGCTCGCCGTTGCGCCTGCCGACGAGCTGCCGGCCGATTTCCGGCACTTCGCCGTCACCCTGGCGGTCGACGGGTTGCGCGCGTCGCGCGGGCTGGGCGTCGAGATCGCTCATGCCGCCCGGCAGGGTCCCGCGCCCGCCGCGCTCGCCGACCGCATCACCGAGGCGCTTGCGCACGTTGCGGCGCGGGCGGAGCCCGACAGCGTGCGCGCCCTCGCGCGGCTCGCCCTCGGGCAGGAGGGCGACGAGACGGAGGCGATGCTCGCCGCCGGTCTCGGCCCCATCGAGGACTGCCACGACTGCGCCGATTTCATCCTCGTCCCGCTCCTGTGGTCCCGCATGCGCCATGCCGGCCAACTGTCGGCCGGGCTGGTCGCGCGCATCGATGCGGCCGTCCTCGGCTACCGCTACTGGATGGACGAGCCCGGCGACGACGTGCAGTGGTACTTCTCCGAGAACCACGCGCTGCTGTTCCACACCGCCGCCTATCTGGCCGGGCACATGCTGCCCGACGCCGTCTTCGTCCGCTCCGGTCGGCGCGGGAAGGAGCAGTCCGAAACGGGCGCGCTCCGTCTGCGCGCATGGTTCGATCATTTCGAGCGCTGGGAGATGGCGGAGTTCAACTCCGCGCCGTACTTCCCGATCGATCTCAAGGGACTGGCCGCGCTGTTCGCGCTCGCGCCGGACCGCGACATCGCGGAGCGTGCCGGGCGGGCGATCGTGCGTCTCCTCGCGGTCGTCGCGTCCTCCGCCCACCACGGCGTGCTCACCGCCGCGCAGGGACGCTCCTACGAGCATTCGCTGATCCCCTCGCGGGCGCTGGAGCTGTGCGCGGTGGCCCGCCTCCTCTGGGGGACTGGAAGCTACGGGCGGCGCTTCCACTGCCTGCCGCTCGTCGCGCTCGCCCTGCGCGACCACGGGCTTGTCGTTCCCGAATCGCTGGCCGGCCTCGTCGCCGTTGCGCCGGGAGAGGCGCGCGAATGGGTGTTCGTGCAGGGCGAGAACCGCTTCGCCCGCCTCTATCACCACAAGACCGCAGACCACGCGATGGGCAGCGTCGTCGGCTACCGCGCCGGCGAGTGGGGCTATCAGGAGACGGTGCTCCACCTGCGGATCGGCCGCAATCCGGACGCGCAGGTGTGGATCAACCAGCCGGGTGAACTCGTCCAGGGCGGCTTCGGCCGGCCGTCCTACTGGGGCGGCTGCGCGACCGTGCCGCGGGTCCACCAGTACCGCGACCTCGCGGTCGTCGTCTTCGAGGGTCATGCGGGCCAGCCCCCGTTCTCCCACGCGTGGTTTCCCGCCTTCGCCTTCGACGAATGGCGCGTCGACGGGCCGCTCGCCCTCTCCCGCTGCGACGAGGGACTTCTGCTGCTGAAGGGCGGGCGTGATCTCGTCGTCACCCGGAAGGGACCGAGCGCCGGGACCGAGCTCATCCACCCGGGGTTGCAGTCGCGCTGGATCGTGCGGCTGGGTGCGACACGGACGCACGGCGATCTCGAGCGTTTCGGACGCGATTTTGCGGCGCTGGACTTTTCGCAGACGCCGGAAGGTGATCTGATCGTTGCCGATCCGGATTACGGGCCGGTGCGCTTTTGCAGCCATGGCACAGTCGAGGCCGAGGGACGTCGCCTCGACCCGTCGGACTGGACCGTGACAGGCGAACGTCGCACTCTGTCCGACCATCCATCGCGGCGCGGCGGCTGAAGGCGCGTCGCGGACGACCAAGAAGCGGGAACGAGCGGCGGTTCGCGCCGCCGGCCGCGAAAACCTCGGGAGGAAGCCTCATGAAGATCGTGAAGTCCGTCATGGCCGCTCTGGCGCTGGGCCTGATGTCGAGCACGGCCGCCTCGGCCGGCGACGTGCGCCTGATGTGGTACTCCGACGGCGTCGAGGGCGAGGTCATCAAGGACCTCGTCGGCCGCTTCATGAAGGAGAACCCGGACGTCAACGTCATCCTCGACAACGTGGCCTACAAGGTCGTCCAGGAGCAGCTGCCGATCCAGCTCGAAGCCGGGCAGGGGCCCGACATCGCGCGCGTGACCAACCTGAAGACCATCGCCCAGCACTGGCTCGACCTGACGCCCCACATCAAGGACCCGGCTTACTGGCAAGCCAACTTCGGCAACGAGTTCGACTGGATGCGGCCGGACGGCTCGAAGGCGATCACCGGGTTCATGACCCAGATCACGCTCACCGGCGGCTTTGCGAACAAGACCCTGTTCGAGCAGGCCGGCGTGCCGCTGCCCGGACCCAAGGCGACCTGGGACGAATGGGTCGATGCCGCAGCCAAGGTGCAGGCCAGCCAGAAGCTGCCGGCGGCCTTCGCCATCGACCGCTCGGGCCACCGCATCTCCGGGCCGAACGTCTCCTACGGCGCCAACTACATCAAGCCGGACGGCAGCCCCGCCCCCGTCGACGCCGGGGTGAAGGCCTTCGCCGAGAAGCTCGTGAAGTGGACGGCCGAAGGCAAGCACATGAAGGAGGTCTGGGTCTCGGCCGCGGGGTCCACCTACCGCGCCGCCGCCGAGGACTTCATCAACGCCCAGATCGCCTACTATTATTCGGGCAGCTGGCAGATCGCCAACCTCGAGACAAAGATCGGAAATTCGTTCGACTGGGTGGCCACCGGCACGCCGTGCGGCACCAAGGGCTGCTCGGGCCTCGCTGGCGGCGCGGCGCTGGTCGCCATCAAGTACACCAAGAACCCCAAGGACGTCGGCCGGGTCATGGACTTCCTCGCCCGCGAGGACATCGTGAAGGAGTTCACCGAGCGCACGCTGTTCCTGCCGGCCCACAAGGGCGTGATCGCCAAGGGCAATCTGGACTTCAAGTCCAACAACCCGGCGGTGAAGGCCGCGCTGCAGAAGTACGTGGCGGCGACGGCCGACATCATGCCCGCGGCCGCCGCGCTGCCGGCCTGGAAGTGGGCGACGCCCTATTACGGCGCCCTGGTGACGCGCATCAGCCAGGTCATGGCCGGCGAGCTGAAGCTCGACGAGGCCTTTGCCCGCATGGACAAGGACATCGCCGACCAGGTCGCGCAGGCGAAGTGACCATGCCGCGTCGCAGGAGCTGACGCGGATGGCCGGGGTGCTGGGCAGGGCGGCGGGCGTTCTCGCCGCTCCTGTCGCGTGGGCGGCGGCGCTCGTCGACCGGCCGATGCGCGCGTGGCAGAACGCCACCGGCACGAACGGAATGGCGGCGGTGTTCCTGGCGCCGAACATGTTGATCTTCGGCGTGTTCGTGCTGTTCCCGCTCGTCATCAACATCGCCTATTCGATGACGGGCGGCACGGCGCTGTTCCTGCCGGACCGCACCTTCGTCGGCGCGGCGCAGTACGAGCGGCTGCTGAGCTGCGCGGACTACACCGATCCGAAGACCTGCGAGGAGGACCAGTTCTGGATCGCGGTGCGCAACACCGGGGTCTTCGTCGTCTTCCAGGTGGCGCTGATGACGGTCGTGGCCGTCGTCACCGCGCTGATCCTCAACCGCGAGATCCGCGGCCGCAGCTTCTGGCGGGCCGTGTTCTTCTTTCCCGTGCTGCTGTCTCCGGTCGTCGTCGGGCTCATCTGGCGCTGGATCCTGCAGCGTGACGGGCTTCTCAACGCCGCGCTGTTCCAGCTCGGCTTCACGCCGCACGTTTGGTTGACGGACCGCTTCTGGGCGTTCGCGGCGGCCATCGGCGTGTCGATCTGGGCGCATGTCGGCTTCTACGCCCTCATCGTCCTGGCCGGCCTCCAGGCCATCCCGAAGGATCTCTACGAGGCCGCGGAGATGGACGGCACGAAGCCGGGCCGTGTGTTCTGGCGCATCACCCTGCCGCTGCTGATGCCCAACCTGCTGGTCGTCATCGTGCTCGCGCTCATCCGCGCGGTGCAGATCTTCGACGAGGTGTTCGTGCTCACCGGCGGCGGGCCGGGCACGAGCACGATGTTTCTCACCCAATACATCTACGAGGTCGGCTTTGCCTCGCTGCTGAAGAATCCGGGCCTCGCCTCGGCCGCCTCGATCCTGATGGGCGGCGTGCTGGTCGTGCTCACGCTGGTCCAGCTCGCCGTCGCGCGGCGCAACGAGGCGAAGGGGAAGCGGCAATGACCGGTACGGTCGGGCAGTTCCTGCTGCGTCGCCGCGGCGGGCGGGGATGGCACTGGACGGACGTCTTCACCTGGGTCTGGCTGGTGGGCGGGCTCGTGCTGATGTTCGGGCCGGCGCTCTGGCTCGTCGGCTCCTCGTTCAAGTCGCCGGCGCAACTCGCCGAGTTTCCCCCCACGCTGCTGCCCTACGTCTCGCGCACGGCCGTCGTGCCGGGCCACGACAAGCCGCTGCCGCTGTTCGTCGTGAAGATGGAGAACGGCGAGACCCGGGAGCTGGCCGAGATCCGCCGCATCGGCATCGTCGCGCAGATGGTGGACCCGGCGAAGCCGGGCGAGATCGTCCGCGTCAACATCCAGAACCGCACGCCCGCGCGCGAGATCGGCCTGGCGACCGGCAACTACACCGAGCCCTTCGTCCATTTCGACTTCCTGCGGTATCTGCAGAACTCCGTCTTCGTGACCGTGGTCGCCACGCTGATCACCCTCGTCACCAACTCGATGGCCGCCTTCGCCCTGTCGAAGTACCAGTTCCGCGGCCGCTCGACGGTGATGCTGCTGATCCTGGCGACGCTGATGGTGCCGCTGTCCGTCATCCTCGTGCCGCTCTATTCGATCATCAGCACCGTCGGGCTGTTCAACTCGCTGTGGGGCGTGATCCTGCCCACGGTGGCCACGCCCACCGGCGTGTTCATGCTGCGCCAGTACATGCTCACCATCCCGGACGAGCTGCTCGACGCCGCCCGCATGGACAAGGCGTCGGAGTGGCAGATCTACTGGCGCATCATCCTGCCGCTCACCGCGCCCGCGCTGGCCGTGCTGGCGATCTTCTCGGTCGTCTGGCGCTGGAACGACTTCCTGTGGCCGCTGATCGTGCTGTCGCGCAAGGAGGTCTACACGCTGCAGGTCGGGCTCAATACCTATGCTGGCGAGCTCAACGTGCAGTGGCACTACATCCTGGCGATGACCGTGGTCACCATGATCCCGGTGGTTCTCGTCTTCGTGTTTCTCCAGCGGTTCATCACCACCGGCATCGCCGGCTCGGGCCTGAAGTAGGACGCCATGGGGCAGATCACGCTGTCGGGAATCAGCAAGAACTTCGGCGCCGTCCAGGTGCTGGAGGGCATCGACCTCGACATCCGCAAAGGCGAGCTGGTGGTCTTCGTCGGCCCGTCGGGCTGCGGCAAGTCGACCCTGCTGCGCCTCATCGCGGGGCTGGACAAGCCGACGGGCGGGACCATCGCCATCGACGGGCGGGACGTCACCCCCGTGCCCGCGGCCGATCGCGGCCTCGCCATGGTGTTCCAGTCCTATGCCCTCTATCCGCACATGTCGGTGCGCCAGAACATGGCGTTCGGGCTCGAGAACGCGCATCTGCCGCGCCCGGAGATCGACGCGCGCATTGCCGAGGCCTCTCGCATGCTGGAGATCGCCAAGCTGCTCGACCGCCGCCCCGGCCAGTTGTCGGGCGGGCAGCGGCAGCGCGTGGCCATCGGCCGCGCCATCGTGCGCAACCCCACGGCCTTCCTGCTGGACGAGCCGCTCTCCAACCTCGACGCCGAGCTGCGCGTCAGCATGCGGGCCGAGCTCGCGGCCCTGCACCAGCGGCTCGGCACCACGATGGTCTATGTCACGCACGACCAGGTGGAGGCGATGACGCTGGCCGACCGCATCGTCGTTCTGCGGGCCGGACGCATCGAGCAGGTCGACACGCCGCTGGCCCTGTTCAACGCACCCGCCAACGTCTTCGTGGCCGGCTTCATCGGCGCGCCGAACATGAACTTCATTCAAGGCGTCGTCCGCGGACCCGTCGAGGGCGGCGTCGCGGTCACCGCGTTCGACGGGCGGGTGGTCCCCGTCGACGCAGCGGCCGGCGCCCTCGCGCCGGGCGACGCGGTGACGCTCGGCGTGCGCCCGCACCACCTGCGCCGTGTCGGCCCGGACGAGGGCCTGCCCGTCACGGTCCATCTCGTCGAGGCGCTGGGCGCCGAAACGGTGGTGCACGGCAGGACCGCCGAGGGACAACGGATCCTCGCCGTCCTCGCCGGTCAGGAGCCGCTCGCCTCCGGCGACGTCATCGCCCTGGCGTTCGAGCGACGGCAGACCCACGCCTTCGACAAGGACGGGCTCCGCGTGGCCGGCAACTAGGCTGAGATCCGTTCGGCCAGGAACGCCAGCAGCCTCTCGCGCATGGCGGGCGTCTCGACGTGGCCGCTGGCGGGTTCGCGGTGCAGGGCGAGGGCGTGCGGCGCGCCGGCGGCTTCATAGGCGGCCCGCGTGTCGGCCAGCGCCCGGTCCACGGCGGCCGGCGGCGTCAGCGGATCCTCGTCGCCGACCATGACGAGCTGCGGGCGCGGCGCGATGAGGCCCGCGATCGCGCCCGTCGTCGTCCGCTCCAGCAGGCCGGGGATGGCGAGGTAGATGCCGTGCCGGTCGTGCGCGCCGGTCTCCACCAGCGTCGCGAAGTCGGCATAGCAGCATTCGTGCGCGACGAAGCCCAGGCGCCGGTCGACCGCCGCGAGCCAGATGGCGAACGTCGCGCCCATCGACAGCCCGAAGGCGCCGATGCGCGCGGGGTCGACGTCGTCGCGCGAGGCCATCCAGCCGACCGCGGCGGACAGCTCGCCCAGCATCTGGCCGGCGAGGCTGCGCCCGTACCACAGCCGCGCCTTCGCGGCGGCGCTCTCGGAGACGGTGGCGCGGGCGCCGAAGCAGGGCAGGTCGATGGACAGCACCACGAAGCCCATGCCGGCCAGCACGGGGCCGAGCGGCGATTGCAGCGCCGGCCGCCCGTCCGTGAGCTCGCAGGAGCCCATCGCATAGCGCCCGCCATGGGCGTGGATGTAGAGGATCGCGGGGCAGGGAGCGTCGGCCTGCGCCGGGCGCAACAGGATGCCGGGAACCGGCTCGCCCTGCGCGGTGAGGAAGTCCAGATCCTCCCGCACGACGCCGTCCTCCCGGCTGACCCTCCGGCCGTTCGGCCGCAGCGTGTGCCGCCCGATCTCGAAGGAATCATTCAGCCAGCCACGCAGGTCCATCGACGGTCTCCATCCCCTGCGCGGCGGCAGCGTGGTTCGGTGCGGCTCCGGGCCCCTCACAGGACCCCGAACGCGGTTCCCGCGCAACGGGGGTCGCGCTGAGTTCAGATCGCGTCGCGCACCCGGATCAGCGTCTGGTCGAGATGGATGCCGATGATGCGGACCAGCCGGTCCGCGTCGCGCGCCACCAGCGCGGCGTTCATCTCCTCGTGCTCGGCCACCGCTCCGGACCAGCGGGCCGGCTCCTCGTTGCCGACGAAGCGGATGCGCTTGATGCGCGATTGCAGCTGCTCGTGCGTCTGCGCCAGCACCGCGTTGCCGGACGCCCGCGCGATGCCGGAGTGGATGCGCTGGTTCTGCTTGAAATAGGCCAGCCGGTCGCCCGCCCGGTAGAGCCGCATCATCTCGTCGTGGGTCGCCGCCAGCTCCGCGATCTCGGCGTCGGACGCGCGCTCGCACGCCAGCCGCGCCGCCGTCTGCTCCAGTGACTTGAGGACTTCCAGGATGTCGAAGATGGCCTTTTCGTCGAAGCGCCGCACGATCGCGCCCTTCGCGGGCAGGATCTCCACGAGGCCTTCGCTGACAAGGCTCTTGATCGCCTCGCGCAGCGGCGTGCGCGACACGCCCAGCGATGCTCCGACCATGCCCTCGTTGATGCGAGAGCCCGGCGCCAGCTTGCCCTCGATGATCATGTCGCGCAGGCGCGTCAGCACCTCGTCGTGCAGCGTGATGCGCAGGATCGGGGAGACGTCGCCGAGCGGGTCGTCCGTCGCCATGGGCCCTTTGATTCTCCGGTTCGGGGTCATCGTCCGATGTCTCGTGGTCAACTCGTCCCGCGCGTCAAGCCTCATCCGCCCAGCGCGAGGCGGGGGATGACTGTCGTGATCCACGGGAGATAGGTGATCATGAGCAGCGTGATCACCAGCGGGATGTAGAACGGCAGCATCTCGCGCAGCACGTCCTTCATCTTCACCCCGGCGATGTCGGCGACGAGGTAGAGCGCGAGCCCCATCGGCGGGGTCAGCAGCCCGATCATCAGGTTGAACACCACGACCATGCCGAGGTGGACGGGGTCGACGCCCGCCATCATCAGCGGCTTGGCGATGATCGGTGCGACCACGAGTATCGCCGTCGTCGAGTCGAGGAACATGCCGACGACCAGCAGCAGCACGTTGACGAGCAGCAGCAGGACGTAAGGGTCCTTCGAGATGGAGAGCATCCAGCCCGTCAGCGTCTGGGGCACCATCTCAACCGACAGGATCCACCCGAACAGCGCCGCCACCGACACGATCAGCAGGATCGCGGAGGAGGCGCGGATCGTCTCGATCGCCGCGTCGTAGAGACCTCGCCAGGTCAGTTCGCGGTAGAACAGCGAGCTGATCAGCAGCGTGTAGATCACCGTCACCGCCGCGATCTCGGTCGGCGTGAAGAAGCCCATCAGCATGCCGGCGATCAGCAGCACCGGCGCGAACATCGCCGGCAGCGCCGGCACGGCGTCGCGCCAGAGTTCGCCGCCCGTGGGCCAGCGCTCGGCGCGTGGGTAGTTGCGCCGCTTGGCCAGCCACGCCGTCATCAGCATCAGCCCCGCCACGCAGAGCAGCCCCGGCAGGATGCCGCCGAGCAGCAGCTGCAGGACGGAGACCCCGGTCACCGTGCCGTAGATGATGAGCGGGATGCTGGGCGGGAAGATCGGCCCGACGATGGCCGAGGACGAGGTCACCGCCGCCGCGAAGGCGCGGTTGTAGCCCTTCTGCTTCATCGCATCGATCTCGATGCGGCCGATCCCGCCGATGTCGGCGAGCGCCGAGCCGGACATCCCGGCGAAGACGAGGCTTCCGAAGATGTTCACCTGCGCCAGCCCGCCGGGCAGGCGGCCGACGAGCGTGTCGGCGAATTTGTAGATGTACTTCGAAATGCCGGCGCTGTTCATCACGCTGCCGACGAACAGGAACACCGGCACCGCCACAAGCGGGAAGGAATCGAGCGAGTAGAGCGTGCGCTGGGCCACGAGGTCGACCGGCAGGTCGTTCAGCAGCACGTAGATCACGCACGGGATGGCCAGCGCCAGCACGACGGGAAAGCCGAGCACGAAGAGCCCGACGAAGGCGAAGACCACCACGAATCCGTACATCGATGCGCCTTGTCAGGTCAGGGTGGTGTGCTTGTCGTCGGGACGCCCGCGCGACCATGTGCGCGAGAACAGGACGAGGTTGGCGACGGTGAGGAACACCGCGCCCGCGGCCAGCGGCCCCATGAAGATGATGAACGGCATTTCCAGCGTCGCCGTCGTGCTGCGGATGTTGCGCGCGATCGTGCCGATGGCCGCATAGGCGAGGAAGGCGAACAGCACGACGCCGGCGAGCTCGATCACGAGCTGCAGCAGCCAGCGCGGCCGTTCCGGGAGGAGGGCCTGGAACTCCTCCATCTTGATCTGGCCCCCGTCGAGCGACACTAGCGCGGCGGCGAGGAACGTCAGGCATATGAGCATGTAGCGCGCCATCTCCTCGGCGCCTGCCATCGGCACGTCGAAGACGCTGCGCATGATGATCTGCGCGAACGGCGTCACGATCAGGCCGGCCAGCATCACGCAGGCCACGGTTCTGAGCAGGATCACGAAGGCGCGCATGGTCGCTCCGGGGCACCGGGGGAGGGGCGGCGGGGTCGATCCCCGCCGCCCCGGGTCGTTACTTCACGGCCTGGATCTGGGCGATGTAGGCCGACCACTCCGGGAAATCCTTCCCGATCTGGTCGAGCACGGCCTTGCGGAAGGCGGCGAGGTCGAGGCCGTCCTTCTCCTCCACGAAGACCATGCCCTTGCCTTCGAGATCCTTGCGGTAGCGGTCGAAGCTCTCCTTGTCCCAGGCGAGCGTCTTGGCGCCGACCTCGGCCATCGTATCCTCGATGATCTTGCGGTCGCCGGCGGGGATGCCCTGCCAGATCCGCTCGTTCACGAACACCGAGAGCACCGACTGCATGTGGCCGGTGAGCATGACGTACTTCTGCACCTCGAACAGCTTCAGGTTGAAGATGTTCGGCAGCGGGTTCTCCTGGCCGACGACGAGGCCGGTGGCGAGCGCGGTG
>JAIYAB010000100.1 GCA_027489275.1 Hyphomicrobiales bacterium | reverse complement strand
GCGCTTCCTTGCGACGGTCAGCCACGAGATCCGCACCCCGCTGAATGGCGTCCTCGGCATGGCCGACCTGCTGGCCGGCACTCGGCTCGACGCCGAGCAGGCGACCTACGCCCGCGCCGTCAAGACGTCGGGCGAGGCGCTGCTGTCGATCCTCGACGAGATTCTCGACTTCTCCAAGATCGAGGCCGGTCACCTCGAACTCGCCGACGAGCCCTTCCCGCTCGCGCCGCTCGTCGAAGGCGTCGTCGAGCTGCTCGCGCCGCGCGCCCAGGGCAAGGGCGTGGAGATCGCCGGCCTTGTCGAGCGCGGCGTGCCGCCCGTGGTCCGCGGCGATGCGGCCCGGCTGCGGCAGGTCCTGATGAACCTCGCCGGCAACGCGGTGAAGTTCACCGAGCGGGGCGGCGTCGGCCTGAGGGTCGGTCGCCGGGACGGCCGCCTCGTCTTCACCGTGTCCGACACCGGCCCGGGCATCGAGGCGGACCGGCTCGACAGCATTTTCGAGGAGTTCGAGCAGGCCGACGGCTCGGCCTCCTCGCGCCATGGCGGCACCGGCCTCGGACTTGCCATCTCGCGCCGCATCGTCGAGCGGATGGGAGGCCGCCTGACAGTGGTAAGCACCCCCGGCCGCGGCTCCGCGTTCGAGGTGGAGGTACCACTGGCGGCGGAGGCGGACGCAGCAGCGCCCGATCCCCTCGCCCCGTTGCGCGGCCGCCGCGCGCTGATCGTCTCGGCCTCACCCTTCGAGGCGCCCTTCCTCGCCGAGCGCCTGGCGTCCGCCGGCCTGAAGGCATCCCTGACCCGCGATCCCGACGACGCGCTCTCCCTCATCGCCAGCGCCCGCCGCCTCGACCTGCTCGTCGTCGACGGGGCGCTGGGCGAGGAAGTCGTCCGCACCGTCGCCGCCGCAGGGCTGGCGGCCGGAGTGGCCGGACGGCTCGTCCTGCTGTCGCCCTTCGAGCGGCGGATGCTCGGCCCGCCGGCCGCCGCGGGCTTCGACGGCTACCTCGTCAAGCCGCTGCGACAGGGCGCGCTGGCGGCCCGCCTCGCCGACCGCCCCGAGCACGCCGCGCCGCAGCCGAGCAGCCCTGCCGGCCCCGGCGCAGACGCGAACCGCGCCCTCGCCGGCCTCGAGATCCTGCTGGCGGAAGACAACGACATCAACGCGCTTCTCGCCTCGCGCCTTCTGGAACGGAATGGCGCGGCCGTCACGCGCGTGCGCGACGGCGTGGCCGCGGTCGACCGCTTCGCCGCCGCCTGCGCCGGGCAGGCGACGCCGTTCGATGCCGTCCTCATGGACATCCGCATGCCCCGGCTCGACGGCCACGAGGCGACCCGCCGGATCCGCGCGCTGGAGCAGCAGCACGCGCTCGCCCCCGTGCGCATCGTCGCGCTGACGGCCAACGCCTTCGACGAGGACCGTCGCTCCGCCATCGCGGCCGGCATGGACGCGACCGTCGCCAAGCCCGTCGACGAGCGCACTCTCGTGGCTGCCCTGCAGCAGCCCACCGTGACCGCGCTCTCGGCCTGACCACGGGCGGTTCGCACGCCCGTGTCACAATCCTGTCGAAGCATTATGGTGTGTCCCGGCCATGGGGCTCGCTGGGAATCGATCGCCGATTCGGGCTGTCCCGGAGAAACGACCCGATGCCTTCGCGCCAGAGCCCCGATCGGACCCTGACGTCGCCTTCGTTCCACGCCGCCGCCAGCCGGTTCGTCGCCGGCCTGCAGCGAAGCTCCGCCATCCTGCTGCAGCCCCACCATGGCCTGCCCGATCCCCCGCCGCATGGCATGCCCGGCAGCCTCGGCCGAATCGGCGCGCTCGAGGTCCGGCTCGCACGCACGCGCCACGAGGTGAAGCAGGCGCAGCAACTGCGCTTCCGGGTGTTCTACGAGGAAATGTCGGCAGTGCCCGACCTCGTGTCGCGACTGAAGCGTCGCGACATCGACTCCTACGACGCCATCTGCGACCACCTGCTGGTGATCGACCATGCCGCGCCGCCGCGCCTCCGGATCGGACGCAAGGGTCCGAAGCTGGCGCCGGCGATCGTCGGCACGTACCGCCTGCTGCGACAGGAGCGGGCCG
This sequence comes from Hyphomicrobiales bacterium, assembly GCA_027489275.1. Taxonomy (GTDB): domain Bacteria; phylum Pseudomonadota; class Alphaproteobacteria; order Rhizobiales; family Beijerinckiaceae; genus Alsobacter. The sequence continues at coordinate 2,507 of JAIYAB010000100.1, read as the reverse complement.
AGGCGGCCGGCGGCTTCTATTCCGCCGGCGAGTTCGACATCGAGCCGATGCTGCGGGCCCATCCAGGCCGGTCGTTCCTCGAGCTCGGCCGCTCCTGCGTCCTGCCGCGCTACCGCGACAAGCGGACGATCGAGCTCCTCTGGCACGGCATCTGGACCTACGTTCTGCACTACGGCATCGACGTGATGTTCGGCTGCGCCAGCATCGAAGGCACAGACGCGCTGCGACATGCGCCGACGCTCGGCTTCCTCCACCACCACGCCAGCGCCCCGGAGCCCTGGCGGGTGTCCGCGCTGCCGGACCGCCTGGTGGCGATGGACACGCTGCCCGCGTCGGCGATCGATCCGAAGCGGGCGCTCCACGACCTGCCGCCGCTGATCAAGGGTTATCTGCGGATCGGGGCCCGCATCGGCGAGGGCGCGGTGGTCGATTACCGCTTCGGCACGACGGACGTTCTCGTGGTCCTGCCGCTGGAGTTCATCAACCCGCGCTACATCGGCCACTTCGGGGCCGATGCCAGCCGCCACGCGGCCTGAATGACCGCGCGGGAGCCTTGACCGCGACGGTTTGCGCCCGACCTGTGGGCGGATGATCAACGGCCTTCTCCTGTTGTTTGCGTGCCAGCTCGTCGGCGAGATCGCCGCGCGCGGGTTCTCGCTGCCCGTGCCCGGCCCTGTGCTGGGACTGCTTCTGCTCGTGGCCGGGCTCGTCGCCTGGAACCGGGCGCGGCCCTTCGACGACGCGGCGCTCCAGGCGAGCGGCCTCGGCCGCGTCGCGTCGGGGCTTCTCGGCAGCCTCGCGCTGCTGTTCGTGCCGGCCGGCGTCGGCGTGACGCAGCATCTCGGGCTCGTCGGCGAGCACGGGCCGGCGCTCGGCCTCGCACTCGTCGGCTCGACGCTGGCGACGCTGCTCGTCACGGTCGGCGTCTTTCTCGCGGTGAAGCGCCTCGCCGGCCGCGTCGAACCCGGCGACCCGTCATGACCGCCTCGACGCTGTGGGTCTATCTCGCCGCCACGCCGCTGCTGTGGCTGACGGTGACGCTCGCCGCCTGGCTCGTGGCGGACGGCCTCGCCAAGGCGAGCGGGCGGCACGCGCTGGTCAACCCGGTGCTGATCGCCGTCGTGCTGGTGGCGCTGCTGCTGCACGCCACGGGGACCGACTACCCGACGTACTTCGAAGGCGCGCAGTTCGTGCACTTCCTGCTCGGGCCGGCGACGGTGGCGCTCGGAGTTCCGCTCTACCGCAACCTCGCGCAGGTGCGCCGCAACCTCCTGCCGATGGCGGCGGCGCTGGCCGTCGGATCGGTCGTCGCGGTGGTGTCGGCGGTCGGCATCGCCGCGGCGCTGGGCGTGCCGCGCGCGGTGCTCGTGTCGCTCGCGCCGAAATCGGTGACGGCGGGAATCGCGATGGGCGTGTCGGAGGCCCTGGGCGGCGTGCCTTCGCTCACGGCTGCGCTGGTGATCGCCACGGGCATCATCGGCGCCGTCATGGTGACGCCGCTGATGAACGCGCTACGCATCCGCGACTATGCCGCCAGGGGCTTCGCCGTCGGCCTAGCCTCGCACGGCATCGGCACGGCGCGCGCCTTCACGGTCGATCCCGTCGCCGGCACCTTCGCCGGCATCGCCATGGGGCTCAACGCCGTGGTCACCGCCGTGATCGTTCCGCTCATGGCGTCGCTGGTCTGACGGCCATGCCCGGCGCGGCGATCAGTGAAACACCCACAGCCCTGCGAGCCCCGCCGAGCCGATGACGATGCGCCACCACGCGAAGACACCGAAGCCATGGCGCGAGACGTAGTGCAGCAGGCCGCGCACCACGATCAGCCCGGAGATGAAGGCGGCGACGAAGCCGACGCTGATCGCGATGACGTCGTTCGTGTCGAGGATCTTGTAGTTCTTGTAGAGGTCGTAGGCGAAGGCCCCGGCCATGGTCGGCATGGCCAGGAAAAACGAAAACTCCGCCGCCGACCGCTTGTCGGCGCCCAGCAGCATCGCGCCGACGATGGTGGCCCCTGAGCGCGAGACGCCCGGAATCATCGCGAGGCACTGGCACAGGCCGATCTTCAGGTACATCGACAGCGGGTAGGTGGTGGCGTCCGTATAGCGGGTCTTGATGGGCAGGTCGTCGACCAGCAGCAGCACGAAGCCGCCGACGATGAGCGCGATGCAGACCACGAGCGGGCTGAACAGCACGCCCTTGATGAAGCCGTGCGCCAGCGCGCCGATCACGGCCGCAGGCAGGAAGGCGATCAGCACGCCGATCACGAAGATCCGCGCCTGCTTGTCCGTGGGCAGCGCCAGCGCGACGCCAAACAGCTTGCGGAAATAGACCAGCAGCAGCGCTAGGATCGACCCGAACTGGATCAGCACCGAGAACGTCTTCGAAAAGCGCTCGTCGTCGAAGCCGAGGCCAAGGAAGTGCTGGGCAAGCAGAAGGTGGCCGGTCGAGGAGACCGGCAGGAACTCGGTGAACCCCTCGAGGACGCCGAGGACGGCCGCCTTGGC
>JAIYAB010000347.1 GCA_027489275.1 Hyphomicrobiales bacterium | reverse complement strand
GGAGTGCGCCATGTCGTGGCGCTGCGGGGCGATCCGCCGGGCGGCGTCGGCGCGCGCTACGAGCCCCATCCCGCCGGCTACCAGACCACGGCAGACCTCGTGCGCGGCATCCGGGCGTCGGGAGATTTCGAGATCTCGGTCTCGGCCTACCCCGAGAAGCACCCCGAGAGCCCCTCCTTCGACCACGATCTCGACGTGCTGCAGGCGAAGATCGACGCAGGCGCCACCCGCGCCATTACGCAGTTTTTCTTCGACAACGACGTGTACTTCCGCTTCCTCGACCGAGCCCGCTCGCGCGGGATCGACATCCCGATCGTGCCGGGCATCGTGCCGGTGCAGAACTTCAAGCAGACGGCCAGTTTCGCCCAGCGCTGCGGGGCGAGCATCCCGGCATGGCTGGCGCAGCGGTTCCACGGCCTCGAGGAGGATGTCGCCACGCGCCGGCTGATTGCCGCCGCGGTCGCGGCCGAGCAGGTCATCGACCTCCTCGACCGCGGCATCCGCGACTTCCACTTCTACACGATGAACCGCGCGGACCTCGTCTACGCGATCTGTCACCTGCTCGGCCTGCGGCCGGAGGAGCCGCAGCGCGAGGCGGCTTGAGCCGCCGCGGTCAGCCGCGCGTCTGGCGGCCCGAGCGGAAGCGCTCGTAGACGTCGCGGTCGTCGGAGCGCTCGGCCGCTAGGTGGGCGCGGAAGGCGTCGACCTCGTCCAGCAGCGCCCGCCTGTCGGCCTCGATCCGGCTCCACTCCTCGCGGACATGGGCGTCGAACGCGGCGTTGCCGGTCGGCGCCGGCATCCCGGCGGGGGCCTGGGCCGTGCCGCCCGAAAACGTGGCGACGAGCGAGTCGAACCCTGCCTGCAGGCGCTCCACGCCCGTCTGCAGCAACTGGCCGAGATCGGCGGGAACCGGCTGGCGGTCGTTCCAGAGCTTCCATACCAGCGCCGCGACGCCAAGCGGCCACCACACGACGAACGCGATGACGATGACGGCGATGTCGACCGGCTTCCAGCGCCAGCCGTAACCCGCGCCGTTGGCCGATGGGGGAGGGGAGGCGTTGTGGTTCATGTCGATGTGTCCCTTCGAACGATGCGAGGGGCGCAGATGGGACTCGATTGCGGCGATCGCAAGATGCCGTCCATCCCTCCTTCATTCCAACTGCACTGCGCTCATCCTGAGGAGGTCGCGAAGCGGCGGTCTCGAAGGACGCAGGATCGTGACGCCGCGGGTGCGAGCGGCTGCCCCATGGTGCGTCCTTCGAGACGCGGCCTGCGGCCGCTCCTCAGGATGAGGACATTGTTTTGAAACAACGACATACCGCTCAAGAACCCTGTCTCTCCTCATCCTGAGGAGGTCGCGAAGCGGCGGTCTCGAAGGACGCAGGATCGTGTCGCTGCGAGTGCGAGCGGCTGCCCGATGGTGCGTCCTTCGAGATGCGGCCTGCGGCCGCTTCTCAGGATGAGGAAATTGTATTTTGAATCATATACTTATCGACGGGGATCGCCGCCGGACTCAGGATGCGGGCGACTGCAAAAGCGGCAGCGCGCCGAGCAGGTTGCGCAGGGTCAGGATCGTCGAGGCGTCGGCGACGCCATCGACCCGGGCTGGCCTGAAATGACGCTGGAAGGCGGTCACCACGGCCTCCGTGGTGTCGTCGAACACGCCGGTGATCTCCAGCCCGTAGCCGTAGAGCCCCAGCATGGCCTGCAACGCCTGGATCGGCTGGCCCTCCTCGCCGCGGGCGAAGCTGCGCCCGTCGCCGAGCGGCGCCGGCGGCACCCAGTGGCCCACCCCTTCAGCGGCGAGCGCGTCCCAGGGGAATTTCTCGCCCGGGTCGGCCTTGCGCTTCGGCGCGATGTCGGAATGGGCGAGAATGCGGTGCGGGACGATCCCGTGCCGGCCGGCGATGTCTCGGCACAGGGCGGTGACGGCCTCGACCTGGCGGGCCGGGAAGTCCGCGTAGCCCCAGTCGTGGCCCGGATTGGCGATCTCGATGCCGATCGACACGGAGTTGATGTCGGTGTCGCCGCGCCACGTGCCGACGCCCGCGTGCCAGGCCCGGGCCGCCTCCGGCACCATCTGGAACACGCGACCGTCCTCGAAGACGAGGTAGTGGGCGGAGACCTCCGCCAGCGGGTTGGCGAGACGCTGCAGCGCGGCGGCAGCGTCCTTCATCCCCGTGTAGTGCAGCAGGATCATGTCGGGCCGCCGGCCGTCCCTCCGCTCGTTCTGGTTGGGCGAGGGCACGACCTTGGTGGCGAGGGGGCTGTCCGCGACCAGCCGCGTCACCGGATTCCGCGCTCCTTCGCGATGCGGTCCCACGCGGCGTTGATGACGGCGAGCCGTTCGGTAGCGATCTTCACCGCCTCGGGCGGCAGTCCGAGCGCGACCTGCCGGTCGGGATGGCTGTCAGCGACGAGCTTGCGCCAGCGTCGCTTCAGGGCATCGTCGTCCCAGTCGCGTGTCGCGCCGAGGATCACAAAGGGGTCGTCCTTGGCGTGGACATGCCGCGCCTCGATGCGGGTGTAGTCGGCGTCGCTGAAGCCGAAGATCGAAGCGACGCGGGCGAGATAGCGCCGCTCCGCGTCGTGCACGGCCCCGTCCGCCTTGGCGATGTGGAAAAGCCCGTCGAGCACGTCCTCGAGCAGTTCGGGCCGGTCGCCGAAGCGCTCGGCGATCTGCTGCGCATAGGCCTCGAAGCCGGCCGAGGTCTCCTTGGCCAGCGCGAACAGCTTGTCGACCCGCGCCGCCTCGCCCTCAGGGACCGTGACGATCTGGCGGAAGGCAAGCGTCTCGTCACGCGTGACCACGCCGTCGGCCTTGGCCATCTTGGCGGACAGCGCGATCAGCCCGGCCGTGAACACCGCCTCCCGGTCGTCGCCGAACAGGCCGCTCTCGCTGTCGATCACGAAGTGCCCGGCGACGGCCCCAAGCAGGGCGCCGATCGGCCCGCCGATCGCGAAGCCGATGCCGGCTCCGCCGATCTTCCCCCACAGTCCAGACACGGCGAACTCCCCGGCAAGGCCAAAACGACAGCGCCGGCCCGAAGGCCGGCGCGCGGATTGGATTCTGCCGACTTTGTCAGCGGCGGCAATAGCGCCGGCCGCGATTGTCGTAGTAGCAGCGCTCCGGCGGGGCCGTCGCCGCGCCGATGATCGCGCCGCCCGCCGCACCAATCGCGCCGCCGGCCAGCGCGCCGCCGACCGAGTTGGACGCCAGACCGCCGATCAGCGCGCCTCCCGCGCCTCCCAGCGCCGCGCCGGTGAGGGCCCGATCGCCCTGGGTGCTGCCGGTGCCGGAACAGGCCGCCAGCGACAGCGCGACCGCACACACTGCGACGATCTTTTTCATCATTCCCTCGCGTTTCCGGGCCCCGTGCCCGCTTCCCGTCGTCACTCTACCCACGGCTGCGCCATACGCCAATAGGAAGTTTGGCGAGAAACACGGCTGTACGGCGCGAGTATAGCGTCTGCGTTTCTTCTATCGATGTCAGTCAGCGTAATTTGAATGATAAGTATAGTTTGCAAAGTTTTACTTTCCAGCAATCAGGGCTCGAAAGCCCTTCAAATTGCGACTTTTTGCGGTGTCACATCTTGGCCGCAATTGGTGGTAGTTTGCACTCCATCGTTCGTCTTTGAGGGGCCCAGGGCGATCAAGAAAACTATACACCAGGGGTGCGTATCATGTTCGAGTTCGAAAGGCCCGGGGTCAGGGCCGGCGCTGCAGCATTGCTGTTCGCAGCACTGTCCCAGGGGGCGGATGCCGCCGAACGACAGCCCGCCCCAACGGCCACAACTGCTCAACCAACGGCAGCCAACGCCCCGGTTCAGAAGGGGCCCTACGCCGACCTCATCGCCCGGCACGCCGCCCGTCACGGCATCCCGCCCGCCCTCGCCGATGCCGTCGTTCGCGTCGAGAGCCGGCACAACGCCCGGGCCCGCAACGGCTCGAACATCGGCCTCACGCAGATCAGCTTCGCGACCGCGCGTCGCATGGGCTATGCCGGCGGCGTTGATGGGCTCTACGATCCCGATACCAACCTTGGCTACGGCCTTCGCTATCTCGGCGACGCCTATCGCCTCGCCGGCGGCGACACCTGCATCACGGTCCTGAAGTACCAGGCCGGCCACGGCGCGAAGCGGATGACCTCCGCCGCCGGGTCCTATTGCGCCAAGGTGCGCACCCATCTCGCTGCGGTCCGCTGAGCGGCCGCTTTCCCCCTCCGGACCGTCGTCTGCCGCCATGCGCGGGGCGAGGCCGGATTTCTGCGCGATGCCAGGCGGCATCGCCCTCACGAGCGATCGGGAGACACGACCATGACCACGACAATCGAGATCGACACACCGCCGTCCCCGCATCGCATGCTGCGCCGGCTGGCAGCCTGCGCAACCGTCGCGGCCGCGCCCCTGCTAATGGCAGTGAGCGTCAGGGCGGAGGCCGATCCCACCCAGTTCAACGGCCACCTCGCCGTCTTCTCCCATGCTCCTGTTCCGGCGGCCGACAGGACCGGCTCTGTCCAGCCGACTGCACCGGCCGCTGCGTCGACTTCACGGCGAACCGGTCGGGCTCTCGGATATGACACCCACGCCCGCGGCGGCGTCCACGGCCTGATCGCCCGCCATGCCGCCGCGCAGGGCATTCCGGTTGCGCTGGCGGATGCCGTGGTGCGGATCGAGAGCCGCTACAATCCGTCAGCCCGCAACGCAGGCGCTGTCGGCCTCATGCAGATCAAGCCGCAGACTGCGCGCGGCCTCGGCTACCAGGGCGGGGCCGCCGGCCTGATGCACCCCGAGACCAACATCAAGTACGGCATGATCTACCTGGCGCAGGCCTATCGGATGTCGGGCGGCGACACCTGCACCACGCTGATGCGCTACCAGAGCGGCCACTACGCCCGCCGGGCCAACCAGGCCAACAGGGCCTATTGCGCCAAGGCCCGCACGATCATGGCCAGCAACTGAGGCTTCGCCCGCCGGCGGCGGCTTTCGGTTCCATCGGCGGGTGAAATGCTCTATTGCCTGCCCGGCCAGTCGGCCGGACGGCCGCGATCCTTCGGGATCGAGGAAAGTCCGGGCTCCACGGAGACACGGTGCCGGATAACGTCCGGCGGGGGCGACCCCAGGGACAGTGCCACAGAAAGCAAACCGCCGGCCCTCCGGGGCAGGCAAGGGTGAAAGGGTGCGGTAAGAGCGCACCGCGCGACCGGCAACGGGAGCGGCACGGAAAACCCCACCGGGAGCAAAACCGAATAGGGGCGAGCGCGGCGGGAAACCGCCGCAGGGCCGTCTCCGGCCTTCGCCCGGGTTGGTTGCTCGAGGCGGTCGGCAACGACCGTCCCAGAGGAATGGCCGTCACGTCGCGCTCACGCGCGGCCCTACAGAACCCGGCTTACAGGCCGACTGGCAAATTTTTCGAGGACGCGAATGGCGGGTAGGGGGAACTGCGGTTCCCCTCTAGTCGCCACTCGCCGTTCGCTCTTGGCCATTCGCCTACGACTCAATCAACGCTTTCTTAAGGTTAACGGAGTGTGATGCCGGGAACGTCTTCCGCGGCATGGATTCCCCATGCTCCGTCGTTTGACGACCATGTGGTCCCATGCTATCCCAAGCTATCCCGTTTCGAGTACTGGAGCGCGAGGCGTTCGACCGGCGGCGGCAGGGAGGCCCTGTCACCGCAAGTGGTTTCGCGCGCCCGTTTTCGGGCGGGAGCATCGAGGCGATCCCGGACGTCCGGATCGCGCGGGGGGCGGGTTTCGGCTGCGATGGACCGGTTCGTTTCCAGCTTCACCAACCGACTGGATGCGAAGGGTCGCGTGTCGATCCCCGCGTCTTTCCGGGCGGTGATGGCACGCGACGGGTTCGAGGGGCTTTACGTCCATCCTTCGCTGGAAGCCGAGGCCCTCGATGCGGGGGGCAACGGGCTGCTGGCGGAGATCGACAGCCTGATCGACCGGCTTCCGCCGTTCTCGGACGAGCGGGATCACTTCTCGACGGCGCTCTACGGCATCAGCGAGGTGCTGAAGGTGGATCCGGAAGGCCGTGTCGGCCTGACGGAGACGCTGAAGGCCCATGCGGGGATCGTGGACGCGGTCACCTTCGTTGGACTGGGGCACAAGTTCCAGATCTGGGAGCCCACCGCCTTTCAACGTCATCTCGACGAGGCCAGACGGAAGGTGAGGGATCTCAGGAAGGATCTCGGCGCGTTACGGCCGGGGAGCCCATCCGGAGCACGGGAACGATGACGGGTCGCGGCGATCGGGTCACCGACGCCGCTGGCGGACCGGCCCGTCACGTTCCCGTTCTGCTTCGGGGCGTGCTGGAGACACTCGCGGTCAAGTCCGGCGGCGTCTATTGCGACGGCACCTTCGGGGCCGGCGGCTACACGCGCGCCATCCTCGCGGCCGCGCCGGACGCGCGCGTCGTCGCAATCGACCGCGACCCTGCGGCCATCGCCGGCGGGGCTTCGCTGGTGGCGGCGTCCGGCGGGCGGCTCACGCTCGTGGCCGGGCGGTTCGGCGATCTCGATGCCATCGCTGCCGAGGCCGGGTTCTTCCCGCTCGACGGCGTCGTGCTCGATATCGGCGTGTCCTCGATGCAGCTAGACGAAGCGCAGCGCGGCTTCTCCTTCCGGCAGGACGGCCCCCTCGACATGCGCATGGAGCAGGCCGGCGAGAGCGCGGCCGACATCGTCAACGGCATGGCCGAGGGCCCGCTCGCGGACCTGATCTACGCCTATGGCGAGGAGCGCCGTTCGCGTGCCGTCGCCCGCGCCATCGTCGCAGCCCGCAAGGAGGCGCGGATCGAGACGACCAAGCGCCTCGCCGATATCGTCGCCTCGGTCGTGCGCAGCGCGCCGGGCGACATCCACCCCGCGACGCGGACTTTCCAGGCGCTGCGGATCGCCGTCAACGACGAGCTGGGCGAGCTCGAGCGCGCCCTCGAGGCCGCCGAGCGCGCCCTGACGCCGGGCGGGAGGCTCGTCGTCGTCACCTTCCACTCGCTGGAAGACCGCATCGTGAAGCAGTTCCTGCAGGAGCGCAGCGGGCGCGACGCGGCGCCCTCGCGCCATGCGCCGGCCCAGGCGCGCGCGGAGGCCACTTTCGCCCCCGTCACGCGCAAGCCGCTCGTCGCCGACTATGCCGAGACCGCGGCCAACCCGCGCGCCCGTTCCGCAAAGCTGCGCGCCGCCGAGCGGACGGCCGCGCCCGCCCGCGGAGGCCGCTGATGCGCCGCCTCCTCCACATCCTCGCCATCGCCGCGCTGATCGGATCGGCGCTCTATTCGTACCGGATCAAGTACGACACGCTCTACCTCTCCGAACAGGTCGCCAAGCTCAAGTCGCGCATCCAGCGCGAGAAGGAGGCGATCGCGGTGCTGCGCGCGGAATGGCAGTTCGTGAACCGTCCCGACCGCATCCAGACGCTGGCCGACAAGCACCTCCACGACCTCGCGCCCGCCGCGATCACGCAAACCGTGCGCTGGGCCGAGATCCCGCAGCGCCCGGCCGCGACCGATTCCATCGGCGCTAAGCTCGAGGCGCTGGGTCTGGCCGCACCGACGGCGACGCCCTCCGCCCGGACCGGCGACGTCCGCACGACGGGATCGATCACCACCACCACCCCCGGCCGCAAGCCCTGAGGCTGGCATGACGCAGATGACCCGAGAGCCGAGCCACGAGACGGACGCTGAGGTCCGCCAGGACGCGCGCGCCGATCATCCCGCGGACGCAGACGCCCGCGAAGAGACGCCCGCGAAGCCGGGTCTCTCCCGCCGCGCCCTGGGCATGGTGACGAACCTGTTCCGCATGCGGCTCGACAAGAGCGGGCACCGGGTGTTCCTCGTCGCGGCGGCGTTCACCTGCGTCTACGCGGTCATCGCGGGACGTCTCGTGCAGCTCGGGCTGCGTCCCGATCCGCCCACCGCGTACCGGGCGGCCGTGTCGGAGACGTCGGGCGCGCGGCCCGACATCGTCGACCGCAACGGCACCATCCTGGCGACGGACGTCCGGACGGTGTCGGTGTTCGCCGAACCCCGCCGCATCGTCGACAAGGACGAGGCGGTCGAACTCCTCACCGCCGTGCTGCCGGACGTCGATGCGCGCGAGCTGCGCGAGAAGCTCGGCACCAAGCGCGGCTTCGTCTGGGTGAAGCGCGAGATCACGCCGCGCCAGCAGCAGGAGGTCCACCGCCTCGGCCTGCCGGGCGTCGGCTTCCTGCCCGAGAACAAGCGCGTCTACCCCAACGGCAACGTCGTCTCGCACGTGCTGGGCTTCACAAACCTCGACAACCAGGGCATCGCCGGGATCGAGAAGTACATCGACGGGCAGGGCCTGGCCGCCCTCAACATGGCGGGCCTCACGAGCGACTCGTCGGACATGAAGCCCGTGCAGCTCTCCATCGACCTGCGCGTGCAGCACGCGGTCCGCGACGAGCTCCTCAAGGGCATGGAGAAGTTCAAGGCCAAGGCCGCGGCCGGCCTCATTCTCGACGTCAATACGGGCGAAGTCATAGCCCTCGTGTCGCTGCCCGACTATGACCCGAACGTGCCCACCGACGCGCTCGATCCAAACCGGATCAACCGCATGGCGGTGGGCGTCTACGAGATGGGCTCGACGTTCAAGGCGCTGACGACGGCCATGGCGCTCGATTCCGGCAAGGTCGGCATCAACTCGAGCTTCGACACGCGCGGCGCGCTGCACTACGGCCGGTTCAAGATCAACGACTACCACGGCACCAACCGGGTGCTGACCGTGCCCGAGATCTTCATCCACTCCTCCAACATCGGCTCCGCGCGCATGGCGCTGGCGGTCGGCGTGGAGGGCCACAAGTCGTTCCTGAAGAGGCTCGGCCAGCTCGACCGGATGCGCACCGAGCTGCCGGAGTCGGCCGAGCCGATCGTTCCCGCCCGCTGGGGCGAGCTCAACACCATCACCATCGCCTTCGGCCACGGCGTCGCGGTCGCGCCGCTGCAGGCGACCGCAGCCGTGGGCGCGCTGGTCAACGGCGGCACGTGGATCACGCCGACCTTCCTGCGCCGCGAGGTCGAGGAGGCCAAGGCCGCCGGCCACCGCGTCATCCGACCGGAGACGAGCGAGGCGCTTCGCTACGTCATGCGCCTCAACGCCGAGAAGGGCTCGGCCTCGCGCGCGGCCATCCCCGGCTATTATGTGGGCGGCAAGACCGGCACCGCCGAGAAGGTCATCGGCGGGCGCTATGCCAAGAACCGCCTGTTCACGACCTTCATGGCCATCGCTCCGGCCGACAAGCCGAAGTACCTGTTCCTCAACCTCTACGACGAGCCGCAGGGCCTGCCGGAAACCTTCGGCTTCGCCACCGCCTCGTGGAACGCGGGCGCCACGACAGGCAAGATCATCGAGCGCGTGGGCCCGCTGCTCGGCCTGCCGCCGCGCTTCGATCCCCCCTCGGCGCCGTTCCCCGTGATGGCCCGCGCGGGAGCCTGGGGCACGCGATGAGACTGACCGACCTCCTCGCCCCGGACCTGGCGGCTGCAGCCGGCGTCGACGGCGCCGGCCCGCTCGTCACCGGCGTGACGGCCGACAGCCGCCGCGCGGGTCCGGGCGTGGTGTTCTTCGCCGTCCCCGGCACGAAGGTCGACGGCCTCGCCTTCGCCGCGCAGGCGGCCGCCGCCGGCGCCGCCGCGGTGTTCGGGGAGGGGCCCCGGCCCGCCGACATGCCGGCCGCGACCATCTATGTGCGCGTGCCGGACGTGCGGCGCGCGCTGGCGCTCGCCGCCGCCGCGGCGCATCCCGGCCAGCCCGGCACGATCCTCGCCGTGACGGGTACGAGCGGCAAGACGTCCGTCGCGGACTTCACCCGCCAGATCCTCGCGGCCTGCGGCCGGCAGGCGGCGAGCCTCGGCACCATCGGCGTCGTCGCCCCTTCTGGCGCCGTCTACGGCTCGCTGACGACGCCCGATCCGGTGACGCTGCACGAGACGCTGTCCGGCCTTGCGCGCGACGGCGTCACCCACCTCGCCATGGAGGCCTCCTCGCACGGGCTCGACCAGCGCCGCCTCGACGGCGTGCGGCTGCGGGCCGCCGCCTTCACCAATCTGGGCCGCGACCATCTCGACTATCACCCGACGATGGAGGACTACCTCGCCGCCAAGCTGCGCCTGTTCGACACGCTGCTGCCCGAGGACGGCGTCGCCGTCGTCAACGCCGATTCCGAACACGCGCCGTCCGTCGTCGCCGCCGCCGCGATGCGGGGCATCGCCACGCTGACCGTGGGGCAGGCCGGGCAGGACCTGCGGCTTGCGCGCATCGAGCGCGAAGGCTTCGGCCAGCGCCTCGTCATCGAGGGAACCGGCAGTGCCCATGACGTCCTGCTGCCGCTCCCGGGTGACTTCCAGGCTTCCAACGCGCTCGTCGCGGCTGGGCTGGCCATTGCCGCCGGCGAGGACGAGGCGGCCGTGATGGCGGCGCTGCCGGGCCTTAGGGGGGTCCGGGGACGGCTCGAGCGGATCGGCGAACGGCGCGGGGCGATGGCGGTCGTCGACTATGCGCACAAGCCCGACGCGCTGGCGCACGTGCTCGACACGCTGCGGCCGTACTGCTCCGGAAGACTGATCTGCGTCTTCGGCTGCGGCGGGGACCGCGACCGCGGCAAGCGGCCCATCATGGGCGCCATCGCCGCCGCCGGGGCCGACGTGGTCATCGTCACCGACGACAACCCGCGCAGCGAGGATCCGGCGACGATCCGGGCGGCGATCCTTGCCGCCGCTCCCGGCGCGACCGAGATCGGCGACCGCGCCGAGGCGATCGCGGCTGCGGTGCGGATGCTGAAACCCGGGGACGTTCTCGTCGTCGCCGGCAAAGGCCACGAAACCGGCCAGATCGTGGGCGACCGGGTTCTGCCGTTCTCGGACCACGACGTCGTGGCCGCGGCCCTGGACGAGGAGTCCGCACGATGACGGCGACCGCCCCTTCGCCCCTGTGGCTGCCGGACGCCCTCGTGTCCGCGATGGGCGCGACCGCGCACGGCGCTGCGCCCGGTCCCGTCGGCGGCGTATCGATCGACACGCGGACGCTGGCGCAAGGTGACCTCTTCTTCGCCATTCGCGGCGACAGCCGCGACGGCCACGACTTCGTCGCCGCCGCCCTCGAAAAGGGCGCCGCCGCCGCCGTCGTGGCACACGACCGGGCGGCCGAGTTCGCCGGCAAGGGATGCGTGCTCGCCGTGCCGGACGTGCTCGACGCCATGGTCGCGCTGGGCCGCGCTGGTCGCGCCCGCACCGCCGCGCAGGTCGTCGCGGTGACGGGTTCGGTCGGCAAGACGGGCACGAAGGAGGCGATGCGCACCGTGCTCTCGCGCCAGGGCGCCACGCATGCCTCCGTCGCTTCCTACAACAACCACTGGGGCGTGCCGCTGACGCTGTGCCGGATGCCGGCCGACAGCCGCTACGGCGTGTTCGAGATCGGGATGAACAACACCGGCGAGATCGCCCCGCTGGTCGCCATGGTCCGCCCGCACGTCGCCGTCGTGACGACGGTCGAGCCCGTCCACCTGGAAAACCTCGGCTCGATCGAAGCCATCGCCGACGAGAAGGCGTCCATCTACGGCGGCCTCGTCGAGGGTGGAACGGCGGTGGTGAACCGCGACAATTCCCAGTTCGCGCGCATGGCGGAGGCCGCGCGACGCTCGCCGGCCGGGCGCATCGTGACCTTCGGCGAGCACCCCGACGCCGACGTCCGCCTGACGCGCCTCGTCGCGCGGCCGGACATGTCCGTCGTCGAGGCCCTCGTGCACGGCACGCCTGTCACCTACCAGCTCGGCAGCCCCGGCCGTCACGTCGCGCTGAACAGCCTCGCCGTGCTGGCTGTGGTCGAGGCTCTCGGCGCCGACCTCGCGCTGGCCGCGCTGGCCTTCGCGGAGGTGAAGCCGCCGTCCGGCCGCGGCGAGCAGATCCGTGTCCCGGTGCCGGGCGGCGAGATCGCGCTGTACGACGAGAGCTACAACGCCAACCCGGCCTCCATGCGCGCGGCCTTCGACGTGCTGGGCCAGGCGCCGGTCGGCTTCCGCGGCCGGCGCGTCGCGGTGCTGGGCGACATGCTGGAACTGGGTCCAGACGGACCCGCCATGCACGCGGCCCTGGTGGCCTCGCTGGTCGAGAACCGCATCGATATCGTCTACGCCGCAGGCCCGCTCATGAAGCATCTGTGGCAGGCGCTTCCCGTCGAGAAGCGCGGCGCCTGGGCGCCGGACGCCGCAGAACTCGAGTCGCACGTCATGCGCGGTCTTCGTCCCGGCGACGCCGTCACCGTCAAGGGCTCGAACGGCAGCCGCACCGGCCGCATCGTGGCCGCCCTCAAGTCCCGCTTCGCCGCAACGGCCCCGTGAGGCCCAGGACGCCCGATGCTCAACTGGCTCTCAGACTTCTCCGCCGCCTTCAGTCCGCTGAACATCTTCCGCTACATCACGTTCCGGACCGGCGGAGCGACGGCGACGGCGCTGTTCTTCGTCTTCTTCTTCGGGCCGCGCATCATCGCCAGCCTGCGCATCAAGCAGGGCAAGGGCCAGCCGATCCGCGCGGACGGGCCGCAATCCCACCTCGCCAAGAAGGGCACGCCCACCATGGGCGGGCTGATGATCCTGTCCGGGCTCATCGTCTCGACGCTGCTGTGGGCGAACCTGCGCAACCCCTACGTATGGGTCGTCATGTTCGTGACGATCGGCTTCGGTCTGATCGGTTTCTATGACGACTACCTGAAGGTGACGAAGCAGACCCACAAGGGATTCTCCGGCAAGGCCCGGCTCGGTCTCGAGGCGCTGATCGCGGGCTCGGCCTGCGCCTTCATCGCCTATGTCGTCCCCTACATGGGCGGCTTCGGCAGCCCCAGGCTGGCCTCGGCGGTCGCGCTGCCCTTCTTCAAGGACGTGCTGCTCGACGTCGGGCTCTTCTTCACGGTCTTCGGGGCCTTCGTGATCGTGGCCGCCGGCAACGCCGTGAACCTGACCGACGGGCTCGACGGCCTCGCCATCGTGCCGGTGATGATCGCCGCCGCGACGTTCGGCTTCATCGCCTACCTTTCCGGCAACTTCGTCTTCTCGAACTACCTGCAGATCCACTTCGTGCCGGGCACGGGCGAACTCGCGGTCGTCTGCGGGGCGTTGATCGGGGCGGGGCTCGGATTCCTCTGGTTCAACGCGCCGCCCGCCCAGATCTTCATGGGCGACACCGGCTCGCTGGCGCTCGGCGGCCTGCTCGGCACCATCGCCGTGGCGACCAAGCACGAGATCGTGCTGATCATCGTCGGCGGGCTCTTCGTGCTCGAGGCGCTGTCGGTCATCATCCAGGTCGCGTCCTTCAAGCTCACCGGAAAGCGCGTGTTCCGGATGGCGCCGATCCACCACCACTTCGAGCAGCTCGGCTGGTCGGAGCCGCAGGTCGTCGTGCGCTTCTGGATCATCTCCGTCGTCCTGGCCCTGATCGGCCTGTCCACTCTCAAGCTGCGGTGAGGCGGCCGCGATGACGCCCGTCACCCACGCCGCCGGACGCTCCATCGCCCTCTTCGGGCTCGGCGGATCCGGGCTCGTCACGGCGCAGGCGCTCGTCGCCGGCGGCGCGCGCGTGGTGTGCTGGGACGACAACGCGGGGTCGCGCGACAAGGCGCTGGCCGCGGGCCTCGCGGTGCAGGATCTCGCCACGGCGGACTGGTCGCGCTTCGACGCGCTGGTGCTATCGCCGGGCGTGCCGCTGACGCATCCGCGCCCGCACTGGAGCGTGCCGCTGGCGAACGATGCCGGCGTCGAGATCATCGGCGACATCGAGCTCTTCTGCCGCGAGAGGGCGGCGTCGGCCCCCGCCGCGCCGCTCATCGCCATCACCGGCACGAACGGAAAGTCCACCACGACGGCGCTCGTCGCCCACCTGCTGGCCGAGGCCGGGCGCGACGTGCAGATGGGCGGCAACATCGGCACGGCGATCCTCGCGTTGGAGCCGCCGGCCGCCGGGCGGGTCCACGTGGTCGAGTGCTCGTCCTTCCAGATCGACCTCGCGCCGTCGCTGGCGCCGACCGCCGGGGTCCTGCTCAACGTCACGCCGGACCATCTCGACCGGCACGGCACGATGGAGAACTACGCCGGCATCAAGGAGCGGCTCGTCGCGGCGGCCGAAACGCCCGTCGTCGGCGTCGACGACGCCTGGTGCCGCGCCATCGCCGAACGCCTTGCGGCGCGCGGGAGGGATCCTGTCCTCATCTCCGTCGAGACGCCCCTTGCCGACGGCTTCAGCCTCGCCGGGACGGTGGTGGAGCTGCGCGCCGCAGGGGCTCGGGTCGCCACGTTCGACCTCGCCGGCATCGGCTCGCTGCGCGGCCGCCACAACGCGCAGAACGCCGCCGCGGCCATCGCCGCGGTCGCGGCCGTGGGCGTGCCCCTCGACGCGATCCGGCCCGGCCTCGCGACGTTCCCGGGCCTCGCGCACCGCATGGAGCAGGTCGGCCGGCTGGGTCGCGTGCTCTTCGTCAACGACAGCAAGGCGACCAACGCCGACGCCACGGAGAAGGCGCTGGCGGCGTTTCCCGACGCGATCCGCTGGATCGTCGGCGGCACGATGAAAGAGGGCGGCATTGCGCCGCTCTCGGGCTATTTCGACCGGGTCGCCAAGGCCTATCTCGTCGGTGCGTCGAGCGACGCCTTCGCGCAGACGCTCGAGGGGCGCGTGCCCTACGCGCGCAGCGGCACGCTGGCGGCGGCCGTCGCCGCAGCGGCGCAGGATGCGCAGGCCGACGGCGCGCCGGAGCCCGTGGTGCTGCTGTCTCCCGCCTGCGCCTCATACGACCAGTTTCCGAACTTCGAGGTGCGTGGCGCGCATTTCCGCGACCTCGTCCGCGCCCTGCCCGGCGTCACCCCCATGGGAAAGGCCTGAGCCATGCCCTCGCGCATCGAGCGTTCCCCCTTTGCCGACTGGTGGTGGACCGTCGACCGGGTGCTCCTGGCCGCTCTCCTCGTGCTGATGGTGGCGGGTCTCGTGCTCGGCATGGCGGGCAGCCCTCCGGTCGCCGAGCGGCTGGGGCTCGCCACGTTCCACTTCGTCAACAGGCAGGCGATGTACCTCGTCCCGGCCTGCATCGTGATGGTGACCATCAGCTTCCTCTCGCCGCGCCACGTGCGGCGCGTGGCGCTCGCGGTGTTCGTGGTCGGCGTCGCCATGGTGGTGGCGACCCTCTTCTTCGGCGCCGAGGTGAAGGGCGCGCGGCGCTGGCTCAATTTCGGCCCGGCGCAGATCCAGCCGTCCGAGTTCGTCAAGCCGGCCTTCGTCATCATGGTGGCGTGGGCGTTCTCGGAGGGCGGACGGCGCGCCGACGTTCCGGGCAACGTCGTCGGCTTCCTGCTGCTGTTCGTGACGATCGTGCCGCTGGTGCTGCAGCCCGACATCGGACAGACCATGCTGGTCACGCTCGTGTGGGGCGGGCTCGTGTTCCTGTCGGGCCTGCACCTCTTCTGGGTGCTCGGCCTCGGCGGTCTCGGCGTGCTCGGCCTGTTCGCCGCCTACCACATGCTGCCGCATGTGGCGGCGCGCATCGACCGGTTCATGAACCCGGAGTCGGGCGACACGTTCCAGATCGACAACGCCATCGAGAGCTTCGTGCAGGGCGGCTGGCTCGGCAAGGGTCCGGGCGAGGGGACGGTGAAGCGCATCGTCCCCGACAGCCATACGGACTTCATCTTTGCCGTGACGGCGGAGGAGTTCGGCATCGTCATGTGCCTCGCGCTGGTGCTCGTGTTCATGCTCGTGGTGCTGCGCGGCCTCGTCCTGTCCCGGCGCAACGAGGAGCCCTTCTGCCGCCTCGCCGCGGCGGGGCTGGTGATGCTGTTCGGACTTCAGTCGGTCATCAACATGGCGGTGAACGTGCATCTCATCCCTGCCAAGGGCATGACGCTTCCGTTCATTTCCTACGGCGGCTCGTCGCTGATCTCGCTGGCGCTCGGGATGGGCTTCCTGCTCGCCGTCACGCGCCGCAGGCCTCGCTCCGAGTACTTCGACCGCATCGTCGTCGTCCGCAAGGGCGGGGAGGCGGCGTGATGGCGGGCGGCCCCCTCGTCCTGCTGGCGGCCGGCGGCACGGGCGGCCACCTGTTTCCCGCGCAGGCTCTGGCGCAGGCGCTGATCCAGCGCGACGCCGTGATCCATCTGGCGACGGACGAGCGCGCCTCGCGCTATGGCGGCGCCTTCCCCGCGCAGGAGATCCACGAGATCGCCTCGGCGACCCCGAGCGGCCGTTCGCCGCTGGGCATGGCGCGGGCCGCGATCATGCTGGGACGCGGGCTGCTGACATCCTACGGCCTCGTCGGCCGCTTGCGGCCCGCCGTCGTCGTAGGGTTCGGCGGTTATCCGACGGTTCCGCCCGTCCTCGCCGCGGCGCTGCGCGGCTACCCCACGGTCATCCACGAGCAGAACGGCGTGATCGGCCGTGCGAACCGGATGCTCGCCTCCCGCGCCTCCGTCATCGCGACGGGGTTCGTCTCCGTGCGCGGCATCGCCCCGGGGCTGGAGTCCAGGCTCGTCCACACGGGCAACCCTGTGCGACCGGCCGTGCTGACGGCGGCGGCGATCCCCTACCAGCCGCCGCAGTCCGGCGGCCGGCTGAAGATCGTGGCCTTCGGCGGCAGCCAGGGCGCGCGCATCATGAGCGACGTCGTGCCGTCGGCCATCGACCTCCTCACCCCCGCCGAGCGGCTGCGGCTCGACATCGTGCAGCAGTCGCGCGACGAGGACGTGGGGCGGGTACGCCAGACCTATGCCCGGCTCGGCGTCGCGGCCGAAGTCAGCTCCTTCTTCCCGGACATGCCGGCGCGCATCGCGGCGTGCCATTTCGTCGTCGCGCGCTCCGGCGCATCGACGGTGGCCGAGCTGTCGGTCATCGGCCGGCCCTCGATCCTCGTGCCGCTGCCCCAATCGCTCGACGGCGACCAGGCCGCGAATGCGCAGACCCTGGAGCAGCTCGGCGCCGCCCAGGTCATTCCCCAAACGGACTTCACCCCGCGCCGG
>JAIYAB010000183.1 GCA_027489275.1 Hyphomicrobiales bacterium | reverse complement strand
TCCGGGGCGAGAATGCCGGTGAGCATCTTCACCAGCGTCGTCTTGCCGGCGCCGTTGGGGCCGACGAGGCCGACCCGGTCGCCGCGCAGGATGCGGATTGAGAAGTCCTCGACGATCGGCGTGTCGCCGTAGCGCTTGGAGATGCCCTCCGCCTCGACGACGAGCTTGCCGGAGACGTCGGCCTCGCTGACCGAGAGCTTGACGTTGCCAGCGGCGCGGCGGCGGCCGTCGCGGTCCTGGCGAAGGGTGGCGAGCTCGGCCATGCGGCGCACGTTGCGCTTGCGCCGGGCGGTGACGCCGTAGCGCACCCAGTGCTCCTCGGCGACGATCCGGCGGTCGAGCTTGTGGGCCTCCTGCTCCTCCTGCGCGAGCACCTCGTCGCGCCACGCCTCGAACTGGGCGAAGCCCTGCTCCATGCGACGGGTGCGGCCGCGGTCCAGCCACACGGTGGCGCGGGACAGGGTTTCGAGGAAGCGCCGGTCGTGGCTGATGAGGACGAGTGCGGAGCGCAGGCCCTTGATCTCGCTCTCGAGCCACTCGATGGCGGGCAGATCGAGGTGGTTGGTCGGCTCGTCGAGCAGCAGGATGTCGGGCTCGGGCGCCAGCACGCGCGCCAGCGCGGCGCGGCGCGCCTCCCCGCCCGACAGGCGGGCGGGATCCTCCTCGCCTGTCAGGCCGAGTTCCTCGAGCAGGTAGCGCGCGCGGTAGGGATCGTCCCCCGGCCCGAGACCGGCCTCGACATAGGCGAGCGCGGTGGCGAAGCCGCCGAAGTCCGGCTCCTGCGGCAGGTAGCGCACGGTGGCGCCCGGCTGGACGAAGCGCGTGCCGCCGTCCGCCTCGATGAGGCCGGCGGCGATGCGCAGCAGCGTCGACTTGCCGGACCCGTTGCGCCCGACGAGGCACAGCCTCTCGCCCGGCGCGACGGACAGCTCCGCGCCGGTGATGAGCGGCGTGCCGCCGAAGGTGAGTCGGACGTCCTGGAGGAGAAGCAGAGGGGGCGCAGCCATGGCCGGCGGTGTCGCACTTCGCGGCACGCGGAGCAAGCCGCCCGACGCCCCGCGTCAGGGACGCGCCGGGCGGCGGCCGAAGGCCAGCACGGGCAGCAGGGCCGCGTTGGTGAGGCCCAGGACCGTAAAGAGCGCGCCGGTGCCCCAGGCGTCCATGGCCAGCGACGTCGCGAAGGGTCCGATGCTGGCCCCGGCGCCCCAGACCACGAGAAGACTGCCGCTCCAGGCGACGCGCTGGTCCGGGCGGGCGATGTCGTTCATCAGCGCCGCCGACAGGGAATACAGCACGAAGGCGATGCCGCCCCACGCGCCCACCACCGCGACGGCCGGCGCGGTCGGCCAGCCGGACGCGGCGGGCGCGATGATCGACAGGGCTGCGACCGCTGCGCAGACGAACGCCATGATCGCCGTCCGCCCGACGCGGTCCGACAGGATGCCGAGCGGGATCTGGAAGGCGATGCCGCTGAGCTGGATGGCCATCAGCATGGCGGCGATGGCGGGGACCGTGAGCCCTTGGTCGAGGCCCCACAGCGGCAGCAGGCTGACGGAGCTGACCGTGGTCGACCCGTGCAGCGCGGCGGCGAGCGCGGCGACGGGCGCGCGGAGCGGCACCTCGGCGAGGCTGCCGAAATGCCGCTGGCCCATGGGCGGCGGCGGCCGGGAGACGCGGGAGGCCACCAGCGGGCCGGCGCAATAGCCCATGGCCGCGAGCGCGAACAGCACCAAGGCCGTGCTTTCGGCGAAGGCGAGCGAGATCTGGCCGATCGCGAAAACGATCCGGCTCATGGTGAGATAGGCCGAGAAGGCCGCGCCGCGGTGACGCGCGGGCGCGCGATCGGCGAGCCAGGCCTCGGCGAGCGTGAGATAGGCCCCCGACGCAAAGCCCGCGATGGCGCGCAGCCCCGCCCAGGAGGGGCCGGCCGGCGTCGCCCACAGGGCGAGCGCGACGAGCGCAGCGGCGACCGCCGACGCGGCCATCAGCCGGCGCGGCCCCAGCGTGGCGACGAGCCAGGGCCCGACGAGGCATCCGCCGAGGAAGCCGACCGAATAGGCGCTGGAGACGAAGCCCGTCAGCGCCGCCGCGGCGTCGGTTCCGCCGAGCCGGAACGGCACGAGGGCGGACAGGATGCCGGTGCCGAGCTGATAGGCGGCGATGGTCCCGATGATGAGGGCCACGTCGACGAGGGGACGATCCGCGGCGGCCGCGCCTTGCCCCGGCGGCTGCGGCGGAGGATCGGCGCGGTGCATGGCGGCTCAGAGCGTGGCGGGAAGCGTGTCGAGGTCGAGGTGGCAGGCGATGTCATGTCCCGCCGCCGGCGTCCGCACGGGCGGCGGCGTGGTGTCGCACAGCCCGTCGATGCGGCGGGGGCAGCGGCTGGCGAACGGGCAGCCCTTCATTTCCTCCAGCGGGCTCGGCATGGAGCCAGCGAGGATGATGGAGGGCTCGGGGGCGTCCGGATCCGGCCGCGGGACGGCGGCGAGCAGCGCGGCGGTGTAGGGATGCCACGGCGGAGCGAAGACCGCGTCGGCGGGGCCGTATTCGACGATGCGGCCGAGATACATGACCGCCACCGTATCGGCCATGTGCCGCACCAGCGCGAGATCGTGCGAGATCAGCACCAGCGCGATGCCGGACGCGGCCTGGAGATCGGCCAGCAGGTTGACGATGGCGGCCTGAACCGACACGTCGAGCGCCGAGACCGGCTCGTCGGCCAGCACCAGCTGCGGGTCGCCGGCGAAGGCGCGTGCGAGCGCGACGCGCTGGCGCTGGCCGCCCGAGAGCTGATGCGGCATGCGCCTGAGCATCTCGGCGGGCAGGCGGACCTTTTCGAGCAACCGCGCCGCCTCGGCCTTCGCCGCGCTGCGCGAGAGACCGCGCAGCAGGCGCAGCGGCCGCATCACCGCGTGCTCGACCGTGTGGCTCGGGTTCAGCGTCGAATCCGGGTTCTGGAAGACCATCTGGATGCGGCGCTTGAGATCCTGCGGGCGCTTGTCGATGCCCGTCGCCCCGAGATCGAAATCGCCCAGCCGGGCCTCGCCCGCGCTGGCCTCTGTGAGGCCGGAGAGAACCTTGGCGAGCGTCGACTTGCCGCTGCCCGACTCGCCCACGATGGCGAGCGTTCGCCGCGCGCGGGCCTCGAGCGTCACGTCCGTGAGCGCGCGGACCTCGCCCTTGACGCCGCCGGAGAGGCCGCCGCCGACGGGATAGCGCTTCGACAGGTCCCGTACCGACAGCAGCACCGGCGCATCGGCCTCGTCGCCCGCCAGCCGGGCGCCGTGCGCGGCGTGGCGCTCGCCCCGCACCGCCGCCGCGACGACGTC
The DNA here is from genome assembly GCA_027489275.1 of Hyphomicrobiales bacterium. Taxonomy (GTDB): domain Bacteria; phylum Pseudomonadota; class Alphaproteobacteria; order Rhizobiales; family Beijerinckiaceae; genus Alsobacter. The sequence goes on along the minus strand of JAIYAB010000183.1, from coordinate 3,092 downwards.
GAGCCGCGCGCAGCGGGCGAGCTGGCCGGCGCCGTCGGCCGGGACCAGCGGGACCGGCGCGGCCTCGCAGAGCGCCGGGACGGCGAAGGAGCAGCGCGGCGCGAAGGCGCAGCCCGTGCGGGCGCGGTCGGCGGCCTGCAGCGTGCCGGCGATGGGACGCAGCGGCGCGGCGGTGCGCCCCGCCTCGATGCGCGGCAGCGCGGCCAGCAGGCCGTTGGTATAGGGGTGGGCGGGCGTGCCGAAGACCGAGCGGATCGGCCCAGTCTCGACGAGGCGGCCGGCATAGAGCACGCCGATCTTGTCGCAGATGCGGGCGACCGTGCCGAGGTTGTGGCTGATGAACAGGATCGCCGTGCCGAAGCGGCGGCGCAGCTCGCGCACGAGATCGAGGATCGCCGCCTCGATGGTGACGTCGAGGCCCGTCGTCGGCTCGTCCATGATGAGCAAAGCGGGCTCGGCCATCAGCGCCATGGCGATGACGACGCGCTGCTGCTGGCCGCCGGAGAGCTCGTGCGGATAGCGCGTCATCATCCGCTCGGGATCGGGCAGGCGGACCTCGTGCAGCATCCGCACCGCGCGCTCGTGGGCCTTGCGGGCGTCCGTCTCGCCGTGCAGGAGCGGCACCTCGACGAGCTGGCGGCCGATGGTGATCACCGGGTTCAGGCTCGACATCGGGTCCTGGTAGACCATGGCGACGCGGTTGCCGCGGATGCGGCGCAGGGCGGCGTCGTCCAGCGTCGCGAGGTCCGCGCCGTCGAACAGGATGCGGCCCTTCGACACTCTCATGCCGCGCGGCAGGTAGCGCATGGCGGCGAGCGCGAGGGTGGACTTGCCGCAGCCCGACTCGCCGACCAGCCCGAGCGCCTCGCCTGGCGCGATGTGGAACGACACGTCGTCGACGATCCGCATCGTCCCCTTGCGGTTCGTGTACTCGATGGAGACGTTCTCGAGCCGCAGGACGTCAGTCATCGAGCGCGGCCTCGCGCAGGCCCGTGGCCAGGAAGTTGAAGCCGACGACGAGCGAGGACACCGCCGCGGCGGGGATCAGCGTCATGTGCGGGTAGACGAAGATGAGGCCGTAGCTCTCCTTGATCATGCCGCCCCAGTCCGGGTCGGGCGGCGGCAGGCCGATGCCGAGGAAGCCGAGCACGCCGATGGCGATGGTCGTGTAGCCGAGCCGCAGGAAGAAATCGACGATCAGCGGCCCGCGCGCGTTGGGCAGGATCTCGACCAGCAGGATGTGCAGCGTGCTCTCGCCGCGCATGCGGGCGGCGGCGACATAGTCGCGGTTCTTCACGTCGAGCGTCACGGCGCGCACGATGCGCGCGATGATCGGCGCCTTGGTGACGGCGATGACGAGGATGATGTTGAAGGCGCTGGCGCCGAACTTCGCCAGGATGATCAGGTAGAGGATGATCTGCGGGAAGGCGAGCAGCACGTCGCCGACGCGCATGACGATCGTGTCGACGATGCCGCCGCGATAGCCGGAGAGGAGTCCGAGCAGCGTGCCGATGATCGCCGCGCCCAGCACCGCGACCGGGGCGACGATGAGCACCGTGCGCGCGCCCCACATGATGCGCGAGAGCATGTCGCGGCCGAGCTGGTCCGTCCCCAGCCAGTGCGTGGCGGAGGGAAACGGGTCGACCAGCGCCATCGGGTCCATCTGGTTCGGCGGGTAGGGCGCCAGCACCGGCGCGAGCACCGCCATCAGCGCCCAGAACACGATGATCCCGCCGCCGAGCGTCGCGATGGGGGAGATGGTCAGCCCGTTCCACAGCAGTCGGCCGACGGACGTCGTCGCGACGCGCCCGACGGCGCCGGTGTCGACAGGGGCGACCTGGCCGGCGGTGTGCCCGGTCTCGCTCACAGCCGGATCCTCGGGTCGAGCGCGCGGTAGCCGAGGTCGCCGACGATCTGGGTCATCATGGTGACGAAGACGGCCACCAGCGTGCCGGCCTCGATGACGGCGATGTCCTTGGCCAGCGCCGCCTCCAGCATCATCCGGCCGAAGCCGGGATAGGCGAACACCATCTCGACGACGACGAGGCCGGCGACGAGGTAGTTGATCTGCAGCAGGATGACGGTGAAGGGCGCGATGAGCGCGTTGCGCAGGGCGTGGCGCAGCACGACGGACTTGAAGTCCATGCCCTTCAGCACCGCCGTGCGGATGAAGGGCTGCCGCATCACCTCGACCATGGAGGTGCGGATCATCGCGATGAGATAGCCGCTGTCGTAGAGCACGACGACCATCGCGGGCAGGACGAGCTGCGTCCAGATCGGCCAGCCGTCGCCCGAGCGCAGGGGCGAGGCGCCGGGCAGCCAGCCGAGCCCGACGACGAAGATGGCGAGCAGGAACACGCCCATCGCGAATTCCGGGATCGACGCGCAGACCGAGGAGAAGACGGAGACGGAGCGGTCGATCCAGCTGCGCTCGCGCATGCCCGCCAGCACGCCGAGGAACACGGAGAAGGGCACGATGATGGCGAAACAGACGCCGGCCAGCAGCAGCGTGTTGCCAAGGCGGTCCCACAGGACCTCGGCGACGGGGCGCTTATAGATGAGCGACTGGCCGAAATCGCCGCGCAGAGCGTTGCCCATCCACTCGAAGTAGCGGACCAGCACCGGGCGATCGAGCCCCATCTGCTGCGTCACGCGCTCGACCTGGTCCTGCGTCGCGTAGGGGCCGATGATCTTGCGGACGACGTCGCCGGGCGACAGCTCGTTCAGGACGAAGACGAGGAACGACACGGCGAAGAGCGTGATCGCCATGTTCGCCAACTGCTTGGCCCAGAAACGCGCCATGCACACTCCAACGACCGCTCGCGACGGCGAGACGGCGACAGGTTAACGGGCGGGGCGGGCTTGTCCAGCAAGGTCGCGGCGCGCCGGCCTTCGCAGGATAGGGTCCCGGGAGCGGCGGGCGCCGGCAAGGCGCCCGCCATGGTCCGGGATCAGGCGTCGATCCAGATCCGGCTCGCCTCGATGTAGACCGAGGGATGGAGCTGGTAGCCCTTCACCTTCTTGTCGGTGAAGGTGAAGACGGCGCGCCACAGCGGCACCACGGCCGGGCCGTCGTCGAGCATGATCTGCTC
>JAIYAB010000356.1 GCA_027489275.1 Hyphomicrobiales bacterium | reverse complement strand
GGCAGCGATGACTCCAGCCAGCGCGCCGCTCATCAGCAGGCGAGGGCGGCGGAACGACCAGTCCAGCAGCCGACGGTTGGCTCGCTTCAACATGCGAACCAGCCAGCCCTCGCGCTCATCGAGCCGCCGGAGGCCCGGCAGCATGTAGTAGGCCATCACCGGCGTCAGAGTGATCGAGACGAGCAGGCTGGCGAGGATCGAGATGATGTCGGCTTGGCCGAGCGGCGCGAACAGGCGTCCCTCGATGCCCGTGAGCGCGAACAGCGGCACGAACACCAGCACGATGATCATTGTCGCGTAGACGATCCCGGAGCGGACCTCCTGGCTCGCCGACACGACGACATCGAACACCGGCCGCGGATTGCCCTTTTCCCGGTTCTCGCGCAGGCGACGGAAGATGTTCTCGACGTCCACGACGGCGTCATCGACCAGCTCGCCGATGGCGATGGCCAGGCCGCCCAGCGTCATCGTGTTGATCGACAGTCCCATCCAGTGAAAGACGATCGCGGAGACGAGGATCGACACCGGGATGGCCGTCAGCGAGATCGCCGTCGTCCGCACGTTGAGCAGAAAGGCGAACAGAACGATCGCCACCACCACGACGGCCTCGGCGAGCACCGTCCTGACGTTGCCGATCGAGGTTTCGATGAAGGTCGCCTGACGGAAGAGGATCTGGTCGGCCTTGATGCCGCCCGGCAGGGTGGCCGAGATGTCGCGAACCGCCGCCTCGATCTGCCGTGTGAGCCGGATCGTGTCGATGCCGGGCTGCTTCTCGACGGACACGATGACCGCGGAGCGGCCCTGGAAGCCGGCGTCCCCGCGCTTGATGCGTGCCGCATAGGAGACGTCGGCGATCTGGCGCAACAGCACGGGCTGGCCCGCCACCGTCGCGACGGGGAGGCTCCTGAGGTCGTCGAGGCTGCGGGTGTGCCCGATGTTGCGGATCAGGAATTCCCGGCTGTACTGGTCGGTAAAGCCGCCACCGGTGTTCGCCCCGAACTGCGCAAGCGCACCCTCAACCTGCTCGAACGTGACCCGGAGCGCGCGCATCGCGGCGGGATTGGGCGAAACCCGGTATTGGCGCACCTCCCCGCCGATGGGGATGACCTGCGCCACGCCCTGGATGTTCAGCAGGCGCGGACGGATCGTAAAGTCGGCAATCTCGCGCAACTCCATCGGGGACACGCCGTCGGGCCCGGTGACGGCGATCAGCAGGATCTGCCCCATGATCGAGTTGATCGGGCCCATCTGCGGCACGACGTTCGTGGGGAGCTGCGCCTGCACGAGCGAAAGCTTCTCGGCGATCTGCTGGCGGTTGCGAAAGATCTCGGTGTCCCAGTCGAACTCGACATAGACGATCGACAGCCCGACGCCAGAGGTCGAGCGCACGCGCGTGACGCCCGGCAGGCCGTTCATCTGCGTTTCGATGGGGAACGTGACGAGCTGCTCGACCTCGGGCGGAGCCAGCCCCTCGGCCTCGGTCATAATCGTAACCGTCGGCCGGTTGAGATCGGGGAACACGTCGACGGGGAGCCGCGTCACCGTGAACGCGCCGTAGACGATCAGCGCCGCTGCGATGGCGAGAACGAAGAGGCGGTTTCTGAGCGACTGGGTGACGAGGATGTTGAACATGGCCCGTCGCTCAGCGGATCTGGTTCAGGAGTTCGGCGCCCTGGGTGACGATCCGCTTGCCCGGCTCGACGCCGGAGACGATCAGGACCCGGTCGCCGTCGAGCGCCTCGACACGCACTTCGCGCGGCACGAACCGCTCGGCGTTGGTGTGCTCGTAGACGATGGTCTGGCCGTTCGCGCCGCGCAGGATGCCGGTGCGCGGAATGGCGATCCCGCGACGCTCGTCCCGGGTTTTCGCGAGCACCGTGAGAAACTGGCCCGCGCGTAGCCCCCGCGTCTCGCCCTCGACCGCGAAGTGGATGGGGATCGCCTGGTTGCGGTCCGCCAGTCCGCTGCCCCGATAGCTCAGGGCGACCGTTCGGCCGTCCGCCAGCCTGGCCGCCGCCACCTCATCGATCGGATGCGACTCGAAGCTCGACGCTTCCACCCAGTAGCGGCTCGGATCGACGATCTGGAAGATGACGGCGTTCGGCTCCGCGATCTGCCCCGCCGTGGCCTGAACGGCGGCGATCACGCCCGAGACGGGGGCGACCAGCCGCTCGGGCTCGCGTGGAGCCCGCTCGAGGTTTGCGCGGCGCGTCCGCAGGCCGGCCAGTTCGAGCTCTGCGTCCTCGATCTGGGCCCGGGCGACAACGCCCTGGATCTGCCGGAAGCGCTCGAGCCGGCGCTCGGTGATCGCGATTTGCTGGTCGAGTTCGCGGGACTGCTGCTGCTGCGTCGTGACGTCCGCCGCCCCGACGGATGGCTGGACGAACGCCAGCACGTCGCCGGCCGTGACACGGGTCCCCAACCGCGGGAATCCATCGGGCGGGGGCGCCAGCCGGCCGGCGACGGACGCCTGCACGAGGCCGGCGCCGGCGGGATCCGGAATGACCCTCGCCGGCAGCTCGACAGAGCCCGGAAAGATCTGGACCTCCGTAAAGAGCGTGCGGATGCCGAGAATCCGCTGGGTCGGCTTGGGCACGAAGAGAGCGCCGTCGGCGAAGCGCTGGGACACGTCGCGCGCCACGACGGACGCGGCCGTCGCCGCAGCGGCGGGAACGGCCTGCTCCGCGGCCTCCGCCGGCCGCGGCGCGACACCCGTCGCGATCAACGCCATGATGGCCGCGACGGGCGCGACGGCGCGCCTGCGCCAGACCGCCATGCACAGGAGGCCGGCGAGAAAGCTTCCAGCCGCGACGAGCCAGAGGCTCGTGTCGCGAGTGGCGATCCGCGCCCGGATGTCCTGCGCGAGCGCGGAGCCGATCAGTTCGCCGACGAGCGATACGGGAGCCGCCGGGGCGGGCGGGGGGGCAGGGATCGTGAGCGTGGCCGTCAGAATGTCCACGACACCGTCGGCCTGCACGGTCATCGCCAGATCGTAGCTCCCCGGCGCGGCGAGCCATGGCGCGGCGGCGACATACGCCCCCTCACCATTGGCGGCGGCCGTCAGCAGGCCGTGGGGCGTGTCGATCTCCAGCACCGCGCCTTCGACGGGATCATTGCCACGGAAGCGGTCGACATAGATCCACAACCGGTCGCCGCGGGCGATCGCGACCAGCTCGAAATCGCCGGAGGAGGCGTCGGCGCGAGGCGCGATGGTGGATGAAACCGGCGGGGGCGGCGCGCCATGGTCGTGTCCCTCATGCGCCACTGCGGTCGTCGCGGCGAGCAGCAGGCCGGCAAGAAGGCCGATACGAAGCATAGAGGTCATGATCCGTCCGAATCGGTCGCGGGAGAGGCGCACCTGCCTCCTAGCCGGACCGGCTTGCAGTCACGTTGCGCAATTGTAACGGAGTGTTTCAGACGCCTGCGGGCCGCTTCGGCAGCGTCACCCGCGCCAGCAGGCCGCCTTCCTCGCCGTTGGACAGGGCCAGCGACCCGCCATGGCCCTGAATGATCGCCAGCGCGATCGGAAGGCCGAGGCCGAAACCGCCCGTATCCCGGTTTCGAGATGGCTCAAGCCGGACGAACGGCGCGAGCGCGCGCTCCCTGTCGTCCGGCGGGATGCCGGGACCGTCGTCGGCAAAAGCGATCTCGATGGCATCGCCGAGGTCGCGGACCGTAATCCGGGCGCAGGCGCCATACTTCAGCGCGTTGTCGACCAGGTTCCCGAAGGCTCGCTTCAAGGCCAGTCGCCGCCCGGGAAGAACGGCCGAGCCGACCCCCGACAGCGTGACGGGACGACCGGCGTCGGCGAGATCGTCCGTCACGGTCTCGAGGATGGCGACCAGGTCGACCGGCTTGACCTCCTCGTCGGCCCGGTCTCCGCGCAGATAGGCGAGCGTCTGGTCGATCATCCGCTCCATGTCGACCAGATCCGACTCCGCCGCTGCTCGGGCCGCGGGGTCGGGAATGTCGTCGATGCGGAAGCGCAGGCGGGTGATCGGTGTCTTCAGATCGTGTGAAACGGCCGCCAGCGCCTGCGTCCGATCGTCGATGAGGCTGGTGATCCGCCGCTGCATCTCGTTGAACGCGCTCGCCAGTGCCCTGACCTCGCGCGGTCCCTCCTCGGGCACCGGGGCGGCCTGCGTCGAGCGATAGAAGCGACCGGCGGCGTCCGCAACGGCGGAGAGCGGCTTCGTCAGCCAGCGCACCATGAGGATCGAGACGATCAGCGCGCCGAGTGCCATGAGCGACGTCGAGAGCAACGTCCCGTGGTTCGGCGGTGCGCGGGGCGACCACGAGACGAGGCTGACGTTCACCCAGGTCTCGTCCGGCAGCCGCATCGAGATCAGCGCGAGATGGGGGTCGTCTGCGACGGTGCGGTTCGCACCGATGACGAGCCCGTCCGATGCCAGTTCCGGGGCCAGCTCGCGCAGCCTCGCCCCGAGGCCCGACCAGGTCTCGGCCCCCGGGCCGCCGGGCGCGGCGTGCTCGCTGCGGCTCCAGTGTGCCTCGATATGGCCGCCCGAGAGATCGTGCGCGACGGCCTCGCGCTCCGCGTACGGCACGCGCATGACGGCGCGCTTGATGTTGAGGAGTTGATCGGCGAGCCGGGCCTCGTTCGAGACTTCGGCCTCACGGGTAAGCGAATGCTGGTAGGTCCAGAGACTGACCAGATGCACGGCGCCGATGCCGAGCAGCACGACGACGATCGTTCGCGCCGCCAGGCTGTCGAAGCGGGTGCGCAGCGTCCGCAGGATGCCCACGCGGCTCAGCCTCGCGAAACGTCGGCGGCGAAGAGATAACCCGCGCCGCGCACGGTCTTGATGAGCTCTCCCGCGCTCTCGATCTTGCGTCGCAGGCGGCTGACCTGAACGTCGATGGAACGGTCGAAGCTGTCGGAGACGCGGTTGCGCGCCGCATCGAGCAGATACTCGCGTGTCAGAACACGTTGGGGCGCCTCGAGGAAGGTGAGAAGAAGGATGTACTCCCCGGCCGAAAGGTCGACGACGACGCCGGCGGGGTTGGTGAGTTCGCGCTTCAGCGTGTCCAGTCGCCAGCCTGCGAAGGCGATCGTGCGTGATCGGGCGGCCTCGGGCTGGGCGGCCCTCAACCGCGAGCGGCGCAGCACGGCGTTGATGCGCGCCAACAGCTCCCGCGGATTGAATGGCTTGGCCAGGTAATCGTCGGCGCCGATCTCGAGCCCGATAATGCGGTCGACGTCATCCCCCTTTGCCGTCAGCATCACCACCGGCACGGTCGACGTCCGTCGTAGGTCCCGGCACAGGTCGAGGCCGTTGGCGCCAGGTAGCATCAGGTCGAGCACGATGAGGTCCACCGGCCCGTGGCGCAGGCTCTCCGCCATCTCCACGCCGTTACGGGCGGTCCGGACATGGAAGCCGCTGGCGCGCAGAAACTTCGCGACCAGTTGGAGGATCTGCCCGTCGTCGTCGACCACGAGCACGGTGTCCAACGCGCCAGGGTTCTGTCGCGGATCGACTGAGGAATTGTCGTATTCCATCTGACACCATGATCGGAACATCGTTGGCGGGTTCGACAGCCGATAGGTTCGAACAGATATTGTAACTGAGCATTTCGGGCTCGACAGCGCCTTCCCCTGCTTGCGTTAGATTTTCCTCCCCTTGCGGTTGGCTGAGTGGGTAACTGCGGCGTCGATCGACCGGTCGCTGCGACCGGAGGGACTCGTTGACGAGTTTGCTATGGGTAGGCCCTTCCCGCTCCAGGCTGGTCCACGAACCGCCCCGCAACGTCAACGTGATGCAGCCTGATGGACGCCACGGCTTCCGCTCGGGCACTCGTCAGCGAGAGGAAGGCAATCAGGTCGCGGTTGCGCTTGTCGATGGGCGTCTCATTCGGCATGGCCCTCAACACGACCGCGTTCGTGAGGCGCCTCGCCCCCGCCTGCCGGCTCTCGATCGTCCTGTCCGTCGCCATGTCGATCTCCTCGGGGTAACACGCTCCGGGTCATCCTGGGGAAGATCGGCAAGCAGCGAGACTGCACTGTCTCAAGTAAATCAGGGACTTAGCAATCTCTGGAAATTGGTGGAAAGCACGGAAAACTATCTCCCTGCCCGTCCGAAGGCAAAGGTCACACGTTCAAATCCTTACGGGTGCGCCACTTATCCCATTGATGTGACCAGCCGCTGAGCTCAATCCCGAACGCACTCTGCGGCGGTCGAGGCGCCTTGTCGTCAGCGAAAGCCGCTCGGGGGCAGCAGCGGCGCCTCATTGATCAGCGTGATCGTCACCCGTTGGTTCGACGGGAGATAGGGATTGTCGGGGAAGACCGGCTCTGTGTCGGAGCGTCCCGCCACGAAGGTGAAGCGGTCGTTGGGGAACCCGGCGCCCGACAGGATCTCGCGCACGGCGATCGCGCGCCCGGCGGTGAGGCTCCAGGAATCGACCGCCCGTGCCGAGCCCGGGCGCGCGGCGGACGTGTGGCCGGTGACAGACAGGCGGTTGTTCAGCCGGCGAAGGGTGGGCGCGAGCGCCTCCAGCACGAGACGGACGCGCTCGTAGGGGCGGAGCGAGCCCTCGGGGAACATGGAGCGGCCGTCCTGGTCCATGAGGGACACGTTCACCCCGTCCTTGGTCGCCTCGACCAGGATGTTGCGCGAGAGTTCGGCAAATTCGGGCATTTTCTGGAGGGCCTGCCGGATGCTGGCCGCGGCGCTCTGGTTGGCCTGCAGGCTGGCGGCCGAGCGGCTGGCATCGCGTTCGCTGGCGCGGCCCGCACTCCCCATTGGCACGTCGCGGTCGCCGTCGCGGCCCGTACTCCCCAACGGCGCGTCGCGGTCGCCGTCCCGGCCCGCGCTCCACGGCGCGTCGCGGGGATCCGACGCCTTGCTGCCTGCCTTGTCTATGGTGGTGCCCATCAGGATACCGCCGGAGCCACTGGTGGTCGGACTGATGTTCGGCGGCGAGAAGTAATTGGCCAGGCCGATCTTCTGCTCCTTCGTCGTCATGCTGATCAGCCACATCAGCAGGAAGAACGCCATCATGGCGGTCACGAAGTCCGCATAGGCGATCTTCCAGGCCCCGCCATGGTGCGCATGAGCGGCCTTCTTGACCCTCTTGATGATGATCGGCTGGGTGGACTTGGCCATCGGGATCCTGCTGGCGATCGGGTCAGACGGTGGCGGGCAGAGCGGCGGTGGCCGCTTCCACTTCGCTGAAGGTCGGGCGGACTTCGCTGAACAGAGCCTTGCGGGCAAATTCGACCGACATCACCGGCGGCTGGCCGCTGATATGGGCGAGAAGGCCCGCCTTGAGGGAGAGGTAGTATTTGGATTCCGCCTCGAAGGTGCCCTTGAGCGAAGCTGTCATGGGCGCGAAGAAGCCGTAGGCGATGAAGACGCCGAAGAAGGTGCCGACGAGCGCGCCGCCGATCAGGCCTCCCAGCACCTCCGGCGGCTCGGAGATCGACCCCATTGTCTTGATCACGCCGAGCACGGCGGCGACGATGCCGAGCGCCGGCGTTCCGTCGGCGAGCGACTGCATGGCCGAAACGATACGCTCCTGCTCCTGGTGGTGCGTCTCCAGTTCCTCGTCCATCAGAGCCTCGATCTGGTGGACGTTATCTGCGCCCATGGCCAACATGCGCATGTAGTCGCAGACGAACTCGACCGCATGATGGTTCGCTGCAAAAGTCGGAAATGCGTTGAACAGCGTCGACTCGCTCGGATTTTCGATATGCGGCTCGATCGCCGTCATGCCCTTCTGCCGCGCAAGCTTGTACAGGGCAAACTGCATGGCCAGCAGTTCGACATAGCATTCCTGCTTGTACTTGGCGCCTTTCATGAGCGTGCCGAACATGGCGGGCACGGCCTTGAGCACCGGCCCGGGGCTGCCGATGATGAAGGCGCCGATCGCGGCGCCGAGGATGATGACGTACTCGAACGGCTGCCACAGGACTCCGAGCTTGCCACCCATGGCCGCGTAGCTGCCCAGGACGCAGACGAAGACGATGATTGTGCCGACGATCAGCCGCATGGTTCGCCACTCTTGCGGGTGCCCCCCGCGAAGCCACTACTTGTCCAACGTGATGACCGATCGAGATTAAGGGCGAGTTTAGAGCGATGCGTCTGCAGGTTCGTAAGCTTCATTCTCCGTAACGACCTTGAGGCTCGGGGCTGCTCCCAGGGACCTCCTGTCACTGTCCGCCTCGAGCGCACTGACCCGTCGGCAACCCGGCCCTGCGAGTGCACACTCACGGCGCCGAGACCGCAGGGGTGCCGACAGGCTGGTCTCATTGTTCCGCGGAAGCGCAAGCCGATCGGCCTGCGGAGCGGCCCCGAAGAAACGGCCTAGGCCGCGCCGTCACGAAACGCGGTCGGGGTGAGACCCGTCCAGCGTCGGAAGGCGCGGGTGAAGTGGGACGTATCGGAATAGCCGAGGGCCATGGCCACCTCGGTCACCATGTCGCCCCGTCGGAGGCTGTCGATTGCGAGGTCGTGTCGGACACCGTCGACCAGCGTCTCGAAGGTGACGCCGCTGTCGTCGAGCCGCCGTTGCAGGGTTCGCGGCGATACTCCGAGGATGCGGGCGCAGACGTCCAGTTTCACCGGTTTCTGCGGCAGATGGGCCGTCACCACCGCCCGTACTGCTTGAAGCAAGGCCAGGTCCCGAAGCCGGAAGGATACCAACTCGCGCTCCGGGTCTGCCGCGACGGGCCCGGTCGGCTTCGCCGGAAGCACGATGCGTTGCCGCAGCGCCCTCGCGTCGAAGACGATCCGGCTTTCGTCCCCCTCGCCGAACACCACCGGGGCTCCGAAATGCTCCTCGTAGTCGGAAAGTCGCCCGCGGCAGGCGTGCGGGAAGACGACGCGTGAGGGCGCCCAATCGTGCCCCAGAAGCTGCCGCATGAACTGCAGATGAAACGAGGCGGCGCCCTCGCACAGGATGCGGGATGCCCCGACCGGCTCGCCCTCGAACCGGTGCGCCCACACGGCCTCGCCCGCGTCGACGCGCAGCGCGATCCGCAGATGCGTCTGCATGGCCGGCATCGTCTTGGCATGAGCGTGAAGACACTGCTCGATGGATTGGCCGGACAAGAGCGCGAGGCCGGCAGGGCCAAGGCGGCTGGCCTCGGCCCGTGTGCCCAATGTCAGGCCGACATGGGCTTGGCCCAGCGCGCGCGCGGCGGCGTCGAGCACCGCCGAAACCTGCGCGCGATGGACGACGGCGGCGGTGCCGGAAAATCCAGCCTCCATGCCGCCCGCACGAAACACGGCGTCGGCGCACACTCCCGCTTGCCCGAGATGGTCGGGCAGCATGTGAAGAACGGCGGCGCGGACGGCCGGAGCGGACATCGGGGGTCTGTCGCGACGGCGCCGGTTTGGCGCCGCCCGATAGACTAGGCAGGCGACAGCGGGGCGGCAATCCTGTCCGCGATCGCGCCGTGAGGTCAGTTGTGCTGACCGAAGAACGCGTCGTCGTTGGGGAAGACGGGCCCGGGTGCGTGGCGCCCGAGATAGGCCCTGAACGTTTCCTCGAAGAAGGCAGACGGAGCCATTTCGCTGGCGAGGACGTCGACCCGCCGCTGCAGGGCTGCGACGACGTCCGGATGGTCGCCGGCAACGTTTCTGGTCTCGCCCGGGTCGCGCCCGATATGGAACAACTCCACCCTGGCTGGCAGGGTCGTCCGCCACACCAGCTTCCAGTCGCCATTGCGGACAGACGCGCGGAACATTTCGACGTTGTAGACGATCTCGCTGCGCGGCGAGCGTGCTCCCTCGCTGATCGTCTTCCACACATCCACGCCATCGATGGGCTTGGTGCCGGTCAGGCTCGCCCCCGCCCGGCCGGCAAGGGTCGGCAGCATGTCGACGACATGGAGCGGCTCCGTGACTTTCTGCGGCTTGATGCGGCCGGGCCAGTTCGCCAGCGCGACGGCACGGGTACCGCCCTCGTAGAGCGAGCCCTTGCCGTCGCGGAACGGGCCATTGCTCGCGGGAAGCGGTCCTTTCGTCTCGATCTGACCGGCGAAGGTCGCAGACCTCACGCCGCCGTTGTCGCTGTGGAACACGACGAGGGTGTCGTCACGCATCCCCTTGCGCTTGAGCGCGTCGATGACGGCGGCGATCTGGTCGTCCATGGCGCTGATCATCGCCGCGTACGTCCGTCGGTTGGGATCGGCGATCGATTCATGACGGTCGAGATAGGCCTGCGGCGCCTGAAGCGGCGTATGCGGCGCCGTGAAGGCGAGATACATGAACATCGGACGGGCGGGATCGTGACCCTCGATGTACCGCACGGCGTCGTGGCCGAGCAGCTCGGTTACGTAGCCCTCTTCTTCAAGAAGCTTGTCGTTGCGGTACCAGTCCGTGACGCCGTGGACCTTGTGTGTGAAGTAGTCGATTTCGCCGATCAGGGCGCCGTAATGGTAGTTGAAGCCGCGCTGGCGCGGCCAGAGCTTGCGGTCGGCGTGGCCGAGGTGCCACTTTCCGATGATGGCCGTGTCGTAGCCCGCCTCCTTGAGGACCTGCGGCAGCAGCTTCTCATCCAGCGGGATCCCGAACGTCTGCTCGGGCAGGATGACGAAGCTCTGAAGTCCGTAGCGCATCGGGTAGCGGCCGGTCATGAGTGCGGCGCGGGTCGGCGTGCACATTGGCTGGACGTAAAACTGGTCGAGCGTCGCGCCTTCTTGGGCGAGTTGGTCGAGGGTCGGCGTCTTGATCTCGGCTCCCTGGAACCCCGTGTCCGCCCAGCCCAGGTCATCTGCCACGATGTAGAGGATGTGCGGCTTCTGCTGCGTCTGGGCAGCCGCGGGCTGCGCAGCCGACAGGGCACAGGCGAGCATGAGGCTTCCGGCAAGGGACTTCAGATGCGTCATGAGGAGACAGTGGCGGCCGGGGTGCTGGACGTGAAGCGGGTGGCGCGAGCGCGACGTGATGCCGAACCACGGCCCATGCCGGAGCAGCGCGAAGATGAGGTTGTCCTTGCGGTCGTCGACCTTCATGGCGCGATGACCGATAGGGTCCGACCGGGTGGGGTTGATGGCATACCCAAGGCCCCCGAACAGGATCCCGCGCCGCCTCGAGTACGGAAGAGGGGCCATGAGCCCTTCGAGCAGGGAGAGCTTCAGCAAGCGCGGCAGGGCCCAGGGCCTCACGCAATCCTCCAGGATCGACAACGGCTGTTGCAATCTAGCGGTGATGCAACTCCCGCGATTGCCATTTCACGCCAGCCGAGCCGCGCGAGCGCCGGAATCGAGGGGCGGGTGACAACCTCGGCTTTCAGCCACGCTTCTTTGCCAGCGCGGCCGACTCGCTGACGCCGACCGACAGCACAGTGCGGGCGGCTCGG
>JAIYAB010000247.1 GCA_027489275.1 Hyphomicrobiales bacterium | reverse complement strand
CCAGCGTGTCGATGCGCAGCGCACCCTCGCCGGTGGGGATCTCGACCGCCGATGCCGACACCGCCCGCGCCGGCCCGACGACCCGCAGCGGCGGAAGCTTCGACCAGAGAGGCTCTTCAGGCAGGGGAAGAATGGTCATCGCTCGATCCGTTCATGGTGGACAGCGGTCTACGGGGCGGCACTGGAGCACTAGGCCAGCTCCACCACCTTCAGCCCCAGCCTCGCCGCCGCCGCGCGCAGGGCCGGACGGTGTTCGCCGTAGGCGATGGCGACGTGGTGCTCGAGGCGCTCGTCCATCATGGCGGCCGCGACCTGCCCGGCCGGCCGGTCGAACCGGATGACGCCCGACGTGCCGGTGAAGCTCATCGGCGCCGGGACGACCTCGGCGCCGGCCAGGATCATCTTGGGTTCGTTCTGCGCCTGGGAGATGCGCGCCACCGTGATGCGGCCGGGCTTGAGGGTGAACTCGGCCAGCAGCGGCATGCGGCGGTTGGAGTGGATCTGCGCGCGCGGCGGGGTGGCGGGGTCCGCCATGCCGAGCGGCGCGGAGCCGCAATGCCAGATGACCCCGGTGTCGGACGCGGCGTCCATGTCGACCACGTCGACGAGCCAGGCCGGTTCGCCGGCGATCTGCTGCAGCAGCAGCGAGGTCACCGTGCCGTACATGTCCGCCTCGCACGAGCAGGGCACGCCCTGCCCCGTCATCATGCCCATGGGACCGCAGGCGGCGCAGCCATACTCGGTGAACATTTCGGGCCAGCAACGCACCGCCATGCCCTGCAGCCCGGACGAAGTGGCGAGGCTGTCCAGCGCTGTGTAGACGCGCAGGGACTTGTCGAGCTGCGGCTGGTCGACATCGGCCAGCCCGGCGATGCCGGCCGACGCGGCGGCCCTCGCCTTCTCTACCGAAGCGTGCTGCGCGGCCTTCGCCGTTTCGAAAACGCGAGTCAGCGGAATCGCTTCGACGGACATGCCGACAAGTTGATTCAACTCCTGCGCGTCATATCGGCAGGTATCGAACCCTGCCGGGTGTTCGCCCACGAGACCGATCTTGCCTCCGCGCAGCGCCGCCAGCGCCGCGTCGGCCTTGGCCGTCGCCGCCGGATCGGCGGCGGGAGCCGGCTGCGCCGCCGTGCGGGCCGGCGGCGGCGCGGCCGCCATGGCGGCGATCGCGTCGGCGGCGTCGGCGGCATCCGGCGCGGCGTAGAGCCAGGACGCGTCGCGCCCGGCCCGGCCGAGGGCATGCATCGCCAGGTTGAGGCCGCAGAAGGCATTGAGGCGCAGCCGGCCGCCGGCCCGCGGCTCCGGAAAGGCCCAGATCCCGAGCGGCGCGGTGGCCGCCCCGGCGATCTTCACGGTCATGGTGGCGTCGGTGAAGGTCACCTGCAGCACGAGCAGCAGGTCGAGCGCCTCCCCTGCCAGCGCCGCGAGCGCCGCCTCGGTGGCGGCCGCGTCGAACAGGAGATCGCGCGCGCCGACGACCTTGTGGCCTGCCGCGTCCAGGGTGGCATAGGCGCTGGCGGCCATCTCCTGCGCGTAGGGCACGTCGAAGGTGGGGCGGGCGAGCGGCAGGACGCCGATGCGGAGAGTCATCTTATGCTCCGAAGCCCTTGTAATGATGACGGAAAGCCTCGTCGGGATGTGGCACCGTCACGGCCCCGCCGAAGCGAGGATGGGCGAACCACGGCATCGCCCGCGCGTCGGTGAGCGTGTTGAGCTCCTTCATATACGGCACGCTGTCACGGCGCAGGCCGGCCTGGATCTCGTCCCAGTCGGGGAACTGCTGGAAGGGCTTGGCCCAGATCGCGCGGCCGGCGAGGTAGCCGGAGGCGCCGGCCTTGTAGGCGTGGCCGAGGATCGCCTTGAATTCCTGCATGCCCGCGCCCGCCGAGAGCATGACCCACGGGCGCCCGGCGAGGCGGCCCATCTCGTCGAAGAGCTTCTGGACCGCGTCGGCTCCCGGCCCGCCGGGGCCAGGAACGGCCTTCGCCGGGACGGGGCTCTCCAGCTTGAACATGTCGACGCCGAAGCGGGGATTGGCGAAGGCGCGCACGCTCTCCAGCACCAGTTCGGACTTCTTGTCCGCCATCTCGATGTACTGCGTGGTCTGGTTGGCCTCGCCGGGCAGCGGGTAGACCAGCAGTTCGAATACGAACGGGATATCGTAGCGCGCGCAGGCCTCGCCGATGCGGGCGACGAAGTCGTGCTGCGCCGCGTTCACGGTGGCGGAAGCGTCCGGCCGGTACCACGCCAGCACCTTCACCGCGTCGCCGCCGCAGCGCTTGATCTTCTCGACGGACCAGTCGTCGATCTCGGCCGACAGACGCCCTCCGTCGGTCTCGCGGAAGATCGAATCCTCCAGCGTCACGATGAGCCCCTTGGCCGGGGACAGCAGCGTCATGCCGCCGGGGAGCGCGAAATGGGGATCGAGCAGCATGGCCGAGGATTCGGCCTGCAGCTCGTCGATCAGCATCCGCTTGAACCCCGCGACGTCCGCATAGGGCGCCTCGGCGGTGCCGCGCTTCTCCCGGATCGGGTTCTTGATCGGGGGGCGCTGGTCCACCGCGGTCATCTTGAAGCGGCCTTGGGCGTCGGCCATGCGCCGCATGCCCCACAGCTTGCCGGGCGAGAGTTCCATCAGGCGTTCCCCCTGGGTGTTTTTGTCATGAAATCAGTGACTTCGGCCCGCGTCGGAGTTCCCGCGCGGCCGCCGAAGCGGGTGCATTTCAGCGCGGCAGCCGCCGACGCGAAGACGACCGCGCCGCGTTCGCCCATGCCTTCGGCCAGCCCGAGCGCCAGCGCGCCGTGGAACACGTCGCCGGCGCCGAGCGTATCGACCGGCACGATCGGGAACGCGGATTCGTGGGCGACCGAGCCGTTCTCGGTGAACCATACGCCGTTGGCGCCGTCCGTCACCGCCATCCAGTTCGCCGCGCCGGCCGCGACGGCGGCCAGCCCCGCGCGCGGATCGGCGATGCCCGTCGCCTCGCGCAGCGCCTGCGCGGCCCAGGCGACATGCGTCGCCGCCGGCAGCAGCTCCGGCAGGCGTGGCGGCCTGTCGACGTCGAGCACGCCGAAGCCTCCCGAGGCGCGGGCGGCGTGGAACAGGGCCAGCCCGCCCTCCTCCCAGCGCGTGTCGGCCATGACAGCCGTCACGCCTTCGGGCAGGCGTCCGGGAAGCCAGGACGCGTCATCCGGCATCGGGTCGGCGTGATTGATGACGATTCGCTCGCCGGCGGCATCGACCAGCACCGCGGACAGCGAGGAGCGCAGGCCCGGGTGGCGGCGGGCGAGCGAGCAGTCGACGCCCTCGGCCTCGAGCCCCGACACGATGTCGCGGCCCACGGGGTCGTCGCCGAGTCTTGTGGCGATCATGGCGCGTCCGCCGAGCCGCGCGACGGCGACGGCGGCATTGGCGGCGATGCCGCCGCCGACCACGGCGAGATCGTTCGCCCGGTACTTTTCCGCCCGGGTCGGCATCTCTCGCAGTCCGAACACGTAATCCTGCGTGGCTATGCCCACGCACAGCACGCCGGCCATGCTCCGCCCGGTCCGTTTGCGCCGCGGAAAAAATGACCCCCGGGGGGTCTGAAGAGACCGTAACAGGTCTTGTATCTTTTACAAGACTTGGCGATGATGGCTCCAACGACGCCTGCAGGGACAGCGATGCCCGGGCGTCGATCCTGCCGGAACACGGCGGGCGGACGAGGGAGGTGACCGTGGCGGCAGTCGAGATCCGGTCCGTGCGCAAGTCGTTCGGCCGCGTGGACGTGATCCATGGCATCGACCTGACCATCGAGGACGGCGAGTTCGCCGTGCTCGTCGGCCCGTCCGGCTGCGGCAAGTCGACCTTGCTGCGCATGATCGCCGGGCTGGAGGGGGTCACCGACGGCGAGATCCGCATCGGCGACCGGGTGGTCAACGACCTCCCGCCGCGCGATCGCGACATCGCCATGGTGTTCCAGGACTACGCGCTCTACCCGCACAAGACCGTCGCCGAGAACATCGGCTTCGGCCTGCGCATGCGTGGCACGCCGAAGCCCGAGATGGAGACGCTCGTGCGCGAGGCGGGGGAGATCCTGCAGATCACGCACCTGATGGACCGCAAGCCCGGCCAGCTCTCCGGCGGCCAGCGCCAGCGCGTGGCCATGGGCCGCGCCATCGTGCGCCGGCCGAAGGTGTTCCTGTTCGATGAGCCGCTCTCCAACCTTGACGCCAAGCTCCGGGTGCAGATGCGCATCGAGATCAGGAAGCTGCACCAGCGGCTGAAGGCTACATCGGTGTTCATCACCCATGACCAGGTTGAGGCCATGACCCTGGCCCAGCGCATGATCGTGATGAACGGCGGCCACATGGAGCAGTTCGGCACGCCCGAAGAGGTCTACAACCGCCCGGCCAGCACCTTTGTGGCCAGCTTCATCGGCTCGCCCCCGATGAACTTGCTCCAACAAGCCCCAAACACCCCAGCAGGCCGCAT
>JAIYAB010000122.1 GCA_027489275.1 Hyphomicrobiales bacterium | reverse complement strand
GGCCGACATCGCGTCGGTGCGACGCGGCTACGCCGACCCTCCGCAACCCCTGTTCCGCGTGAACGGACAGGAGGCCATCGGCCTCGGCATCGCCATGCGCGACGGAGGCGACATCCTGGCCCTGGGCGAGAACGTCAAGGCGGCGATGACCCGGATCACGGCGTCGCTGCCGCACGGCCTCGAGCCGCGTCTGGTGGCCGACCAGTCCGTCACGGTCCGCTATGCCATCGCCGACTTCATGACGTCGCTGTGGCAGTCCGTGGCGATCATCCTCGTTGTCAGCTTCATCGCGCTGGGTGTCCGGGCCGGTCTCGTCGTGGCGCTCGCGATCCCGCTGACGCTCGCCATGGTCTTTGCGCTGATGAACGTCGTGAACATCGACATGCAGCGCGTGTCGCTGGGTGCGCTGATCATCGCGCTCGCTCTCCTCGTCGACGACGCGATGACGACGACGGACGCGACCATGTCGCGGCTGGCGTTGGGCGAGCCGAAGGAGAAGGCGGCGACCTACGCCTACAAGCAGTACGCGATGGCGATGCTGGCCGGCACCTTCGTGACGATCGCCGGCTTCGTGCCCATCGGTTTCGCGGCGAGCTCGGCCGGCGAGTACACGTTCTCGCTGTTTGCCGTGGTCAGCATGGCGCTGCTGGTCTCGTGGATCGTGGCGGTCGTGTTCGCGCCGGTTCTGGGCGTCGCCATCCTCAAGGCGCCGAAGGCCGCCGCGGGGGCTGCGGAGGGCCGTGTGGCGGCTGCGTTCCGCCGGCTGCTGAAGCTCGCATTCAAGGCCCGCTGGATCACCATCGGCGCGACGGTCGGGGTGTTCGTCCTGTCCGTTCTCGCCTTGCCGCTCGTGCCGCGCCAGTTCTTCCCGGCATCGGACCGGACGGAACTTCTCGTCGATCTTCGGCTGCCGCAGAGCGCCTCGATCCGGGCCAGCGAGGCGGTCTCGGCGCGTCTCGACGCCGCGCTGCGCGCCGATCCTGACGTCGAGCGCTGGAGCACCTATGTCGGCCGCGGGGCGATCCGCTTCTACCTGCCGCTGAACGCGCAGCTGCCGAACGATTTCTTCAGCCAGCTCGTCATCGTCGCAAAGGACGTTCCGGGCCGCGAGCGCCTGCAAAAGCGGCTGGAGACGCTTCTGGCGACCGAGTACCCGGCGCTGGTGACGCGCGTCTACCCGCTCGAGCTCGGCCCCCCCGTCGGTTGGCCGGTCCAGTACCGGGTCGTGGGGACGGACATCGGCGCCGTGCGCGACGTCGCGCTCAAGGTGGCGCAGATCGTGGCGGCCGATCCGCTCATCAAGCAGGTCGGCTTCGACTGGATGGAGCCGGCGCGGGAGGTGCGTCTTCGCGTCGACCAGGATGAGGTCCGCCGCCTCGGGCTCAGCTCGCAGGCGCTGTCCGGCATCCTCGCCACGGTGCTGTCCGGTGCGCCTGTCACGCAGGTGCGCGACGACATCTATCTGATCGACGTCGTGGTTCGTTCGCGTGACGAGGAGCGGCTGACCCTGGACACGCTGCGCTCGCTGCAGGTGAACACGCCATCCGGCCGCTCGGTACCGCTCTCGCAGTTCGTGACGCTGGAATACGTCCAGGACTATCCGCTCATCTGGCGACGCGATCGGGTCACGACTCTCACGATCGAGTCCGATGTCCTGCCCGGCGCGCTCCCCGAGACCGTCGTCGCCGCCGTCGAGCCGAAAATCGACGCCCTGCGCGCGACCCTGCCGGCGGGACTGAGGATCGACACCGGCGGCACGGTGGAGGAAAGCGCGAAGTCGCAGGCCTCGGTCGTGGCCGTGGTGCCGCTGATGCTCTTGCTGATGCTCACCGTGCTGATGGCCCAGCTGCACAGCTTCGCGCGACTGCTGATCGTGCTCAGCATTGCGCCGCTCGGGCTCATCGGCGTGGTCGGGGCGTTGCTGTTGTCGGGCAAGCCGCTCGGTTTCGTGGCGCTGCTCGGAATTCTCGCGCTCATCGGGATCATCACGAAGAACGCCGTCATCCTCGTCGGGCAGATCGAGTCGGAGCGGGCCGCAGGAAAGGGCGTCGCAGAGGCGGCGCTCGACGCCAGCGCCACGCGCTTCCGTCCGATCATGCTGACGGCCGTCTCGACGGTGCTCGGCATGATACCGATCGCGCCCACCGTCTTCTGGGGGCCGATGGCGTTTGCGATCATGGGCGGCCTGTTGGTAGCCACGCTCCTGACGCTGGTCTTCCTGCCGACACTCTACGTCGCGTGGTTCGGGCGGAACGAGACCGCGCCGGCGCCGACGAAGCCGGCTCGGGCCGAGATGGAGGCCGCGTGATGATCCGCTTCGTCCCTCGTCTCCTGCTCGTCGCCAGCGTGGCGTTTCTCGCGGGCTGTCAGGCCGAGCAGCCGCCGGCGTCGGCAGGACGTCCCGTCGGCGTCGTCACCGTCGAGGCGTCGGTGCTGCGCGACGCCGCCTCGCTGACCGGCGACATCCAGGCCCGCAAGGACGTCGACGCGGCCTTCCGGGTCGGTGGCCGGATGATCGAGCGCGGCGTCAACGTCGGCGATCGGGTCACGGCAGGACAGGTCATCGCGAAGCTCGATCCCGCGACCGAGCAGAACGCGCTCACGGCGGCAAAGGCCACGCTCGCGGCTGCGCGCGGGGACGTGGCGACGGCGCGTAACACCTTCGACCGGCAGGACCGGCTGCTCGTGCAGGGCTTCACGACGAGACCCCGGTTCGATCAGGCCCGGCAGGCGCTGGAGACGGCGCAGTCGCGCCTGGAGGATGCCGAGGCGCGTGTCGAGACGGCACGTGACCGGCTGCGGTTCACCGAGCTGCGTGCGGATGCCGCTGGCGTCGTCACGGCCCGCGGGGCAGAGCCCGGAGAGGTCGTTCAGCCCGGACGCATGATCGTGCGCATCGCGCGGGATGACGATCGTGATGCCGTCTTCGATGTCCCGGCGGGACTGCTCGCCGGCGGCGCCGACGTCAGGATCCGCGTGACGCTCGTTGCAGATCCCACGGTCGGCGCCGAAGGGCGCGTGAGGGAAGTCGCGCCCGAGGCCGACCCCGTGACCCGAACCTTCAGGGTGCGCGTTGCACTCGAACGCCCGCCGGAAGCGATGCGGCTCGGCGCAACCGTCAACGGCGCCTTCGACCTCAGGTCCAGCGTCGTCGTGGCGATCCCCGCCTCAGCGCTCACATCGTCCAATCGCGCGCCCGCCGTCTGGATCGTCGATCCCGCGACGTCCAGCGTCTCGTTGCGGCTCGTCGATGTCCTCCGTTTCGAGCCGAACCGCGTGGTCATCGCGCAGGGGCTCGAACCGGGAGACGTCATCGTCTCCGCCGGCGTGCAGGCGCTGCATCCGGGGCAGCGGGTCAAGCCGCTCGCACCGCAACGTTCGTCATCGAGTGAAAAGAACCGCGCTCCGGGCGCGTCGGCCGGAAACGCCGCAAGGGAGTCCAGGGGATGAAGAGCGCAGCCGAGCCCGTCCGGGGCAAGAAGACCACGATGCAGAAGATGCTCGACACGGTCGAGCGCGTCGGAAACATGGTTCCTCATCCCGTCGTGATCTTCCTGATCCTGATCGCGATCGTGATCGTCCTGTCGGCCGTGCTCGGCCTTGCAGGCACGTCCGTCACCCTCGAGATGATCAATCCGGACACCAACAAGCTCGAGACGACGACGACCGCGATCCGCAGCCTGCTGACGGTCGAGGGAATCCGGTTCCTCTACTCGTCCCTGATCCCGAACTTCATGAGCTTCACCGCCGTCGGCCTGATGATCGGCGCCATGATCGGCGCGGGCGTCGCCGAGGAGTCGGGTCTCGTGAAGGCCCTGATCCGCAAGCTGGTGCTGGTGTCGCCGGCCGGCGGCCTCACCTACATCCTCGCCTTCGTCGGCATCGTCTCCAGCATCGCCGCCGATGCGGGCTATCTCGTCCTGATCCCGCTCGCCGGCGTCGCCTACATGAGCGTCGGGCGGCATCCGCTGGCCGGCCTCGCTCTCGGTTTTGCCGCCGTCGCGGGCGCCTTCACCGTTAACATGCTGATCAAGCCGCTCGATGCCGTGCTGGTGGAGTTCACCAACGACGCAGGCCGCCTCGTCGATCCCAACACCAATATCGGCCTCGCGTCGAACCTCTGGTTCTCGATCGCCTCCGTCCTGTTCCTGACGGTGATCATCGCGTTCATCACCGACCGGGTGATCTCGCCGCGCCTCGGCGCCTATACGCCTGACGGCAAGGCTGCCGACGCCGGAACACAGGGCGCCGAACTGACGCCGGAGGAATCGCGCGGCCTCAGATATGCCCTTTATGGCCTGATGGGCGTCGCCGCGGTCTTCCTGCTCCTGACCGTTCCCGCGGGTGCGCCGCTGCGCAACCCGACCACGGGCGAACTGATCGGCAACTCGCCCTTCATGAACGGCCTGATCGGGCTGATCATGATCACCTTCCTCACCACGGGCTGGGCCTACGGCGTCGGCGCCGGAACGCTCAAGACCCTCTCCGACGTGATCAGGGCGATGGAGAAGGCCGTTACCAGCCTCGGCCCGACGATCTTCCTGCTCTTCGTGCTGAGCCAGTTCGTGGCCTACTTCACCTACACGAACATCGGCACGATCATGGCGCTCAAGCTGTCTGACGTGCTGCAGTCGGCCAATATCGGGGCGCTGCCCCTGCTGCTCGGCTTCATCGTCGTCGTCGCGCTCATCGACCTGCTGCTGACCGGGGCGATTGCCAAGTGGGCGATCTTCGCGCCGGTCTTCGTGCCGCTGCTGATGAAGCTCGGCGTCGAGCCGGAGGCGGTGCTGGCCGCCTATCGCGTGGGCGACTCGCCCATGAACGCCATCACGCCGCTCAACGCCTACTTCGCGGTCGTCGTCGGCTTCGCGCAGAAGTACGACAAGTCGGCGGGCGTCGGAACGCTGGTCGCGCTCATGCTCCCCTACGTCGTCTCGATGTTCGTGCTCTGGATCGCGTTGTTCGCGGTCTGGAAGACGCTCGGGCTGCCCTGGGGCCTGTGAGGCCCCTCGTCATCTCCCCCGGGGCTGTCGACGCCGCGTCGCGCCGCGCCCCTTCCAACCCTGTCAGGAGCCCACCATGGCCGATCTCGTCTTCATCGCCTATCCGACCGAAGCCAAGGCCGAGGAAGTGCGCAAGCGCGTTCTCGAACTCCAGAAGGAGTATCTGATCGAGCTCGGCGACGCCGTCGTCGTGGTCAAGGACCCGGCCGGCCAGATCAAGCTCAACCAGCTCCTCAACACCACCGCGGCCGGCGCCATGTCGGGTGCGGTGTGGGGCGCGCTGATCGGTCTCATCTTCCTCAATCCGCTCCTCGGTTCCGCCGTCGGCGCGGCGTCCGGCGCGCTCGGCGGCAAGCTGACCGACGTCGGCATCGACGATGCCTTCATGAAGGATGCCGCCTCGGCACTCCAGCCCGGCACTGCCGGCCTGTTCCTGCTGATCCGCAAGATCACGGCCGACAAGGTGCTTGCGGACCTGAAGGGCTCGGGCGGCGTCGTCATGAAGACCTCCTACGACGAGACGAAGGAAGCGACACTCCGGGCGGCCCTTGCAGGCTCCCCGGACCCGGCGACCCCCGGCCCGTCGAGCTGAGCCCGGACCGCGTGGTCGGCATCAGCCTCGCATCCTTCGAGCCGCTGCTGCCGGCCGAGCGGGCCATCGTGGCCGAACTGGCCCGGGGCGATTTCGATCGCCTCGGTGACGGTCGCCGGCCCGAGGTCGCCGACCCGGATCGCGTGATCCGCGCCGATCTGCTGCGCTTCCTGCTGCTCGGAGGCGACGCGACGACGCGCCCGCACGAGAAGGGCGTGCGCGTCAGCGGCGGCTGGATCTCCGGGATGCTCGATCTCGAGGGCTGCCGGATCCCGCGCGACATCGGACTCAAGGACTGCCATTTCGAGGCCGCGCCGGTGCTGCGCTCGGCCATCATCGACAGCCTGTTCCTCGACGGCTCCCACCTGCCGGGTCTCTACGCGGATCGGATCGAGGCGCGCGGCGACGTCACGCTGCGGGGCGCGCATGTCAAGGGCGAGGTTCGCCTTGCGGGCGCGGGCATCGGCGGCAGCGTGGAGTGCGACGGGCTCACGCTGGAACGCCCGGGCACCACGGTGCTGGCGGCGGCTGGCATCAGGGCCACCGGCCTGCATCTGCGGGGCGCTCATGTGCGCGGCGGCATCGACCTGTCGGGAGCCCGTCTGGTCGCCGGCATCGAAGGACAGGGCCTCGACCTTGCCCACCGGGATGCAGTGGCGCTGAACGCCGACTCGC
Organism: Hyphomicrobiales bacterium; assembly: GCA_027489275.1. Lineage (GTDB taxonomy): Bacteria > Pseudomonadota > Alphaproteobacteria > Rhizobiales > Beijerinckiaceae > Alsobacter. The sequence goes on along the minus strand of JAIYAB010000122.1, from coordinate 1,370 downwards.
TCGAGGCCGGCAGCAACGTGGTCCTGCGCCGGGCCAGCATCACGGGCGAGGTCCGGCTGCCCGGCGCGCTGATCAAGGGCGACTTCGATTGCCTCGGCGCGACCCTTGCCAATCCTGGCCAAAGCGCCCTCGACCTCGGCCGCGCCGACATCGAGGGTGGGTTCTTCCTGCGCGGCGACGCCGCGGTCCGCGGCGTTCTCGACATGACCGGCGCGCGGATCGGGACGATCCACGACGATCCTGCCGCCTGGCCGGGCAAGGGCGACCTGCTGCTCAACCGCTGCATCTATTCCGGCTTCATCGACGGCCCGGTCGACGCCGCCTTCCGCCTCGACTGGCTGTCGCGCCAGAGCCCCGACCGCTGGGGCGAGGACTTCTGGCCCCAGCCCTACGAGCAACTCGCCACGGTGTTCCGCGAGATGGGGCACGACGAGGACGCACGCTCCGTCCTCATCGAGAAGGAGCGCCTCCAGCGCGCCGCGCGCCGCGCGCGCACGGCCAACCCGGCGTGGCGAGGGGTGCTGGCGGCGAAGGACTGGGCGCTCGGCATCACGCTCGGCTATGGCCGCCAGCCGCTGCTGGCCTTTGTCTGGCTGGCGCTGTTCTGGCTGGTCGGCGTCGCCGTGTTCGCCCGCGCCGACGCGATCGGAGCGATGAAGCCCAACAGTCCCGTCATCCTGCGCTCGGCAGAGTGGACAGGATGTCGGCTCGAGGCGGGGAGGCAGGTGCAGCTTCCAGGTGTCGACCAGCCGCTGCTGGGCCGCGCGGCGAAGGGGCAGAACCAGCTCGATTGCTTCCGTGCCCAGTTCGAGGCGCTGAGCTACCCCGAGTTCAATGCCTGGATGTATTCGCTCGACACGCTGTTCCCGGTGCTCGAGATCGGGCAGAGGGGCTATTGGCGGCCCGATCCGGCGCAGCCCGGGGGCGGCATGACCATTGCCTATTTCTATTTCGAATCGATCGTCGGCTGGGCGCTCAGCCTGCTTGCGGTGGCCGGGTTTTCCGGTCTGGTGAAGTCGACCTGAGGCGATGCCCCGGGGAGGGGCGGAAAAAGGGGGCATCGTGAGCGACAGGAAGGACACCCGGGGCGCCGGCCGCAAGGGCAAGGCCGCCGGTACCAGGCCCGCCGTCGCGCCGCGTCGGACGGAGCGCGCGACCCTGCCGATCGACCTCGCGCTGCAGGGCGGCGGGTCGCACGGCGCGTTCACCTGGGGCGTGCTGGACCGCCTGCTGGAAGAGGACTGGCTGTCTGTCGAGGGAATTTCCGGCACGTCGGCCGGTGCAATGAACGCCGCTGTGATGGCGTCGGGCTTCGCCACGGGCGGACGCGAAGGCGCCCGCGCCGCGCTGGAGGGCTTCTGGCGGAAGGT
>JAIYAB010000344.1 GCA_027489275.1 Hyphomicrobiales bacterium | reverse complement strand
CGCCGGCGATCGCACCGCCCGACAAGAACTTCTTCGCGCCATCGAGACCGATGAACTGGAGCGAGGCGATCTCGCCGTTGATCCGCACCGGCACGACGAGATTGTCCCCCGACTGCCGAATGCCGAATGCGGCGACTTGTTTGGTCTGGAGATAGGCGTGATCGCCACCCGCCGGCACGGCCTCGCTCCAGATGGCCGCTGCCCGCGCAGCGGCTTCACGCCGAACGCGGGCCAGTTCGTCTTTCCGGACTGCCGCCAGGGAAGCCACGCGCTGGCGATAGGCTTCTTGCTCGGCAATGGAGAGCGAGGATTGCTCGCGTGCGGCCCATGTCTCCGACGTCTGGGATCGCCAGCATCCAAAGACGCCGATAGGCAGGTTGTCATCGTGAAGCACGTACCAGCCCGCGTCATCAGAGCCTGACGGCTTGGTCGGGAAGCGATGAACACGGCCGTCACCGACGATGACGCCCGGATTTACGCCCAGGCGCTCGCGCACGGCTTCACGGAAGGTTAGGGCCGCCGTCATTGGCGACCCCCATTGATGGCCTTCAGCAAAGGCCGGCGCTTTCCTTTCGCCTGCTTTGCCCACTGGTCGAGGATGGTACGCAGCTCTGCACCGGGCTGAAGCCGGATGCTCGGTCGCATCGACCGGGAGTTGTCCTGGTCTTTCATCCGATACGAGCTCCGATGCCAGCCAACTCGGCGACAATGCGGGCGAGCGGGACAGGAAGCCGGTAGCGCCGCGCAATGTAGTCCAACGCGAAGTCTTCGATTTTCCAGACCGTTGGAGTATTGTCGGGAGTGCGTCGCACCACGAAAACGCACGATCCCGAACCCGGAGCGGTTGCCGCCGCTTCCGGGTTCATTTTCTTCAGGAGCATCAGGCAGCAGCTCCATCGGCCTCAAGAATCTTGCGGAGGCTGTCGGCCAGGACAAGCCTTCGGCCTCCCACGCGAACAGATCGCAGCCGTCCGACCTCAATCAGCTTGTAGATTGTAGTTCGTCCCAGGCCAGATACGCGGCAAGCGTCATCGATGCGCAGCGCGATAGCGCTCGTAGGCGCAGCGTTAGACATAGTGTCTCCTTTCGGGCGGAAACCCGTTTGCTGTGAAGTAGATGTCGAGGGGAAGCGCCGGAAACATAAAGCCTCACCCAGCTGAATGCTGGAAGCGGCGTGGCTGGACTGCATGGGGAAAGGTCCGTTTCTCACGGTTGAACCGCAAGATGGCTCGGAATACTCCCGTACGGTCGGCGGCCGGCTGATCTGAATGCGGCAAACGGCTGGGTGAGCAGGGGCCCAGAAACAGAAAAAGCCGCCTCCGAGTTCAATCGGACGCAGCTTCCAACATTAGGGAGATGTGGCTGATTCGCGTTACGATGGCAACGCCAAGAGCGTTCGCCGGTTTTCGACTGAACTGTTCCACAGACGACGCTCTTAGGCATCACGATGCAATGAGACGACGTTGGTAGTGCTTGGCCGACCGCAAAAACCAGCCCAAGCAGCCATGAGCCTACGGCGCTTTTCCAGCGCATCGCCGCGCCGGAAGGCAGCCTCGACCTTGTCCCGCCAGAGCAGCCTTGGCGAAGTCACTGGGGGAGGGAGTCTCTTCGCCGGCCAGTCGCAGAACGACGACCGAAAGCCGTGCGGCGTGACGTCATGTCGATGCGACGGAGAACCATCTCCAGCGCCGTGCTCGATAGACCAAGCCCCGGCTGACCGGCAAGCGGCTGGGTGAGCTGAGGCACAGCAACAAAAAAAGCCGCCTCCGATTTCATTCGGACGCAGCTTTCAACTATAGCAAAATAATGTCCGATTCGTCGGGTATCGACAAGAGGGAGATGTTCGCCGCTTTTCACCCGTGTTCCGGTGAACTGTTCCCACACCCGGCGCTGCTAGGCACCACGATGCAGCGAAACGACGTTAGTCGTGCTTGACCGTTCGCAGAAACCAGACCAACCAGCCATGAGCTTGCGCCGCTTTTCGAGGGCATCGCCACGCCGATACGCGGCCTCGACCTTGTCCTTCAACGTGTGGGCCAGCGCCGCCTCCGCAACGTCACGTGGGAACGACGTCTCCTCGCCAGCCCAATCGCGGAACGAGGACCGGAAGCCGTGCGGCGTGACGTCGAGGTCCATGCGACGGAGAACCATCTCCAGTGCCATGCTCGATAGGCCACGCCCCGGCTTTCGACCTGGGAAGACGAAGCCGTCGGGTTCGTCATCGGGACGGAGCTTGGCGACCTCCTCCAGAATGACGAGGGCACGGTCCGACAACGGCACACGGTGTTCTATACCGGCCTTCATGCGCGCAGCCGGCACAGTCCAGACCTTCGCCGCAAGGTCGATCTCGCCCCACCGCGCGCCCAGCACCTCGCCGGAACGTGCCGCCGTCAGGATGGCGAACTCCAGCGCCAGCGCCGACAGGCTGCCATTCTCCCGAAGCTTTCCGATAAAGGCCGTAACGTCGGCGTAGGCCATCGCGGCGTGGTGCCCTCGCGTGAGCCTGCCGCGCTTCGGCAACAGGTGGTCGAGATGGTTGCGCCATTGCGCCGGGTTCGGTCCGGTCCGGTCCCCCTTCGCTGTTGCCGCAGCAAGCACCGCCTCGATGCGACCGCGCAGGCGGGACGCCGTCTCCGGCGCAGCCAGCCAGAGCGGCTTGAGGACAGACAGCACGTCGGCCGTGTCCACGGCATCGACCCGCTTCGCCCGGAGCGCCGTCAGCGCTGTGACGTGTTCGGCATGAGCCTTGGCGTCGATCCGAACCTTGTCAGCCTTGTACGGCACCTTGCCGAGCGTCACCTCCCATTGGGCGCGGTGCTTCGGATTGCGCCAGCTCACGCCAATCGCCTCGATTAGAGCATCGGCCTCCTGGCCGAATGTGGGGACCGCTTTGGGGACCGGCGGCTTGGCCCGGGGATCTTCGCCCTTCGCGATGGCCCGCGCGGTGGCCTCGGCCTTTACCCGAGCCTCAGCGAGCGACACCTGACGAACGGACCCAAGGCCGAGCTCGCGAGCCTTCCCACCAATGGTGTTGCGGAAGACCCACTTCCCTGCACCGGTGCTGCCAACGATCAGATAGAGCCCGCCGCCGTCGGAGTGCTTCCCCCGCTTGGCGCTCGCCACAGCCTTCGCCGATAGCCTGTAGATCCCCTTCGCCATGATCCGGTCCCCAAGCTGGTCCCCAAACGGGAACGCGATTGAGGACGGATGCTAGCGGATGTTGGCGGAGAAGTGAATCCCTGTGGTCCGCCTTACACTATGAACTTACACGGCTTTCTCAGACACAGTGCGAACGACGGCGGAAGGCGGCGGAGAGCAATACGGCGGACGCTCCCTCCGCCATCATCTTGATTGGAAGACCTCGAGCGTCCCGATGCCGAAGTCTTTCATATCGCCTACATCCTCAAGGATCCGGATCGGCGAAGCGGCCGGTGACTTTCGTCTTCAATGCCGGGCCGCGCTCTTCGAGCATCTACCTTCATCGTTCCGCAATCGGCCCGACGACCGTCGCTACCGCCGGTGACGGCAGCTTTGCGCGAAGGCGGGGAACCCGATCGCTGGCCTAGGACCGACCGCGACCGACGATCATGGCGTTGGATCGCTCGATGCGGCGGGCGAGTTCCCGGATCAGCCCCAGCGCGACGGCCGGTGAGGATTGGAGAACGCCGGTCAGCGTCTCAGCCCGAATCGCGAGGGCCTCGATCCGTGTCAGCGCAACGACGGTGGCAGAGCGTGGTGAGCCCGTCAGGACGCCCATCTCCCCGACGATCTGGCGCTGGTCGATGACGGCCACGGCGACCGGACCCGCCGGCCCGGCGACCCGGACCTCGGCCGACCCCTCAATTAGGACATAGGCGACGTCGGACATGTCGCCCTGATTGAACAGCACGTCGCCCTTCAGGATCGTCACGAGTTCGCTGGAGAACGCCAGCAACCGGAGTGAGGCAGCATCGGCGCCGGCGAAAATGGGAAGGGTCGCCAGAACGTGGACTTCGTCGTCGATCGCCATCGTCAGCCCGCCAAGTCCAGCGCAAGCAGACCCGCATCCCGGCGCCCTTCCTCGACCGCCCTGAGCCGCGCGCCATCGAAGGAGATGCGCGTGTCGAAGTCGGCGACGGTGTCGGCAGCGCCGCACACCACTACCAGCGTCTTGCCCTGCATCTCGCGCCGGAGGCTGTCGAGCAGAGACGCACGGCGCGGCGGCGGGAGCGCCTCGATGTCGAGGTTGACGACGAGAGCAGACGGCCGTTTCAGCAGCGCCCTTGCCAGGCACAGGAGCGCCTTCTGCTGGCCGTCGAGAAGCCGCCCGCCTGCGCCGGCGGGCAGTTCGAGCGCAGCGCGGTACACGTCGCGCGTCAGGTCGAGATCCCCCAACGTCTGAGCGAGCATCTGGTCGACCTTCCGACCCGCCCCTGCGATCCGCTGCACGACGCGGCCGAACAGCAGATTGTCGCGGAAAGAAGCTGCCTCGCAGAAGCGCTTTGCGTCATAAACATGCAGTTGCTTCCGCAGCGAGGGCGCAAGGGCATCCACGGCCCGACCGCGCACCGCCAGAACCGCGCTGCGCAGCGCGTCGTCGACGAGCCCGAGCCTGTGGCGCGTCTCGCAGTAGCGGAAGGCGATGCGCATGGCCGCGGCCTCGTCCCCCGTCCGCAGCGCCTCGCGCGCGGCCGGAACGTCACGCTCGGACAAAAGCCTGGCGTGGCTGTCCGGGATGGCGTCGCCCGCCCCCGTTTCGTACATCGCGATCAGCTGGCCGGCGATCGACCGGCCGGTCTCGGCCAGGCGCGCCGTCAGGCCGCTGTCCCGCAACAGCGCGGCGAAGCCGCGGTCCCGCAGCAGTTCGCCGGTCCTGAGGGGCGCCGACGGATGTGCCCGGCCGAACAGGATGTTCTCCAGCAGCGTGCCGTTCTCGAGAAAGTGATCCGGATTGAACGGTTCGACGAGTTCGCTCAGGCCCTGCTCGTCGAGCGCGGCGCGGAGACGGACGCGGCTCGCGACAATCCGCGCGCCCGTGTCCGGATCCGGTGCCCGGGCGAGGGGGCTGCCCAGTCCCGCAGCGTAGAGGTCCGGCCCCAGGCCCACCGCCTGCAACAGGTCGATAATGCGGGCGTCGAGTGCCTCGGGGCCATCGACGCCCGCCCGCTCGAAGTCGGTCCAATCGCCCCCCGGACCAGGAGGCGGACGGCGATACAGTCCATAAGCGACATTGGTCCGCAACGTGGCGTCGAACAGCGGAACGTTCGGCGGAACGTAGCCGAGTTCCCGTCCGACGAGATCCGGCGCGAGCTCCTCGATGCGGGTGGAAGCCAGGCGAAGGTAGCCGTGCGAGGGCGTCATCTCGCCGGCGAGCACCGCTGCCAGCGACCGCGCGGCTTCGCCGCCGCTGTCGATCAGCCCGATGTGCGCCGGCAGCGGGACCGTGAGGTCGAGGCCGTCGATCACGGTCACGCCCCGCGCGTTCTCCACAACCAGCGCGTTGGCCTTCAGATGGCCGCAGGCAAAATGGGGCGGCTGCTCGGCGGCTTCGCGGCGGGACGGGCGGGATCCGAACCGGGTGGGAAGCCTGGCATACCGCTCCTCGATGTCATGCAGCTTGTGATGCCATTTCAGCAGCTCTTCGGCTGCTTCCGGCATTTCACGGAAGGCGTTCAGGACGGCGACGAGATTACCGATCATCAGCGAGCCGAAGAATGTCAGCAAGCCGCCGCCCATGAACATGGCGAGGCGTGAAAGCTGCGCGAATCCGGCCATGGAGGCGTAAGTGAGCGCCCCCCAGCGTTGCGCCTCCAGGGTAATCGCGGCGTAGCGCCCGAGCTCCTCGCGCATCCGCCCGTGCTCATAGGCGACGACGCCCTCGGCGCGAATGGCAGGAAGCGCCTCGACGACCTCCCCGAGCCGACCCCCGAGCCGTCGGCCGACCTCCCGCCGCGCCGCCTGCAGATGGACCTCATGCTCTCCCAGGCGGGGCACGATCCAGAACTGGACGACCAGCGTCGCGGCGGCGAGCGTCCCGAGGATGGGGCTTTGCAGCGAGATGAAGACCAGGGCGACGGCCGCGTGGCCCACCTGCACCAGCGGCGTACCGAAGGCCTGGCCGGCAAAATTCCCGACGGGCTCGATGTCGGCGCGCAGCACGGAGACGATCTCGCCCGATTTCAGGCTCGCCGTGGCGGAGGGGGCGCTGGCCAGCAGGTTGGCCGTCACGGTCTCCTGCAGATGCTGGTTCACCGCCGTCGCGATGCGCCCCTTCTGCCGCTCGAGGACGTATTTGAATCCCGCGTGCAACAGGATCAGGACGAGGAAAGCAGCGCAACTCGTCAGCAGGAACGCGAGCTGCCCGAGCTCCAGTCCCTCGAAGACATGCAGCTTGCCGCCCAAGGATTGCGGCAAGGGGATGGTCACCTCGAACAGCCGCGCGGTCTTCGAGTGATGGAACGCCTCGCCGAGGATACCCTCGTTGACGATCACGACGGGCAGTTCGAGCGTCGCGAAATAGACCGGGAGAGAGAGGGCGATCAGAACCAGAAGCCTGATCTGCTCCCGTCGACTCATTGCCCAGATCGCCCGGCTTGCGGGAGGAATCAGTCCGGAGCTCAGTGGGCATACTCCGTTTATTCGGCTCGATCATGGACCGATACCGCTCGCAGACCCAATAATCGTGACGGCTGAAGCAACCGACCAGCCGTCACGCGACCATATGTCTTGCCCATGCGCAGTAAAGTCAATAGCGTCTTCTGGAGAAATGACTTCCCGTGTACTGTTCAACCTATAGTTGTATATTTTTCTTTTCTTCGCGCGAGTGGTATCCTCTTCATGAGCAAGATCGAGGCGATCGAGGGGTTGCAGGCCTCGCTGGTCGAGGCGACGGCGGGCCGTGACGGAATCGTCGTTCCCGACGCCGAAGTACTCTTCCGTGGTGTCTTCACGCGGGTCGGTCCCGACCTCGTGGTCAGCGCCGCCGAAGGCCGCGGCTTTCATGTGCCGGATTATTTTGCGGCGGAGCAGAAACCCGCGCTGGTTTCGCCCCAGGGCGGCATGCTCACGCCCGACATCGTCGAGGCGCTGGCGGGCGGGGCCGGCTGGCAGGTCGCACAGGCGGCCGGCGGCGCGGCGGGCGGCCTCCAGATCGGCCGCGTGGAGCTGCTGGAGGGCAGGGCCACGGCCCTGCGCGGCGGGACCGTGCAGAACCTCGCCGCCGGCGATCCGATCTTCCGGGGCGACGTCGTCGCCACGCAGACGGGTGGCAAGCTGGGCCTGAGGCTCGTGGATGGAACGGTGTTCTCGCTGACCGGCGGCGCGCGCATGGTCATGAACGAACTGATCTACGACCCGGGCGGCAGCGACAATCTCTTCTCCGCAAGCCTCGTGGAGGGTACCTTCGTCTTCATCACCGGGCAGGTGGCCAAGACCGGGACGATGCGCGTACAAACGCCCGTGGCGACCATGGGTATCCGCGGCACCACGCCCTTCGTGCGCATCGACGCCAATACGGGCGTGACCGAGTTCAGGATCCTCCCCGATCCCGATGGCCAGATCGGCCGCTACGAAATCGTCAGCCTGCTCAACCAGTCGCTGCTCGCCGTGGTGCAGGAGGTGGGCACGGGCTTCCGGATCGACTCCCCCAGCAGCCCGCCGGTCCAGATCACGATCCCTGACACCCAGTTGCAACAGCCCAACGACGCGAATGACGCCTATCGGCTGTTCCAGCAACCGTCCGCTCCAGGCGATCGCTCACCCACAGTCCCGGGCCAGCCGGCGCCGCCCTCCGACGGGACGCCGGGGCGGCAGGGAAGCCTGCAGGTCGACCCGCCGACCCCCGAACTGTTCCAGCAGGCGAGCGCCGACTCGACCCGGCCGCTGGGTACGCTGCCGGGAACCTCTCCGCCCCCCGACACCGGCCGGGAGGGCGACCCCCTTACGGGGCCGATCCTGCAGACGGCAGCCGAGGACGACACGTCGCAGGGCGCCACGCCCCAGAGCGCGATGCAGGGGACGGCGGCGGCGCCGGTCGCAGGAAACCCGCTCACCTTCGCGCTGTCCGTCGTACCGGTGACCGAAGACTCCCCCGTCGTGCTCACGGGCTTCAGTTTCGGAGCGCTGCCCGGGAGCACTCCGCTGTCGGTCTCCCTGACCGCGCGGTCCACCATCGGGCTCGCCTCCACGGCCCTCCTCGTGGTGCAGGGAAACGGCACGCATTCCGTCACAGTCTCGGGCACGGCCTCGGCAGTGCTCCTGGCACTGAACGGCAAGACCTACACGCCCTCGTCCGACTCGAACACAGGCGGGCTGACGATCACCATCGCGGCGACGGACGGCTCGGGCGTCGGCGGCACGCTGGACATTCCGATTTCCATCACGCCGGTCGCGGATGCCCCCGTGGCGGGCGCAGACTCGGCCTTGCTGGCAGGTTCGGACACGGAGAAATCCGGAAACGTTCTCGCCAACGACCGGGATCCCGACCCCGGCGACAGCGTCAGCCTCATTCTGGCGGGGACCGGCGCGATTCCCGTCGACGGCGACGTCACGATCGTGCCGGGCGTGCAGCATGAGCTCACGGGCGCGTACGGGACGCTGAGGATCAATTCGACCGGCTCCTACATCTACGTTCTGAACCCGAGCGCAGACCTCCCGGCCCATCGTGTCGAGGACGTCTTCCATACGATGATCCGGGACGCCACCGGCCGCACGGCCACGGCCGCGCTGACCGTGGCGATCGATCCGGCCGCCGGCATCGCCGCGGGCGATCCGGCGAGCCCCGGCGCCCAGACGCTGTCCGGCGGGCGCGGTGGCGACACCTTGTCGGGCGGCCTCGGCAACGACGTGCTGGACGGCGGCGGGCAGGACGACTCGCTTGCAGGATCGGACGGAGCCGACAGCCTGGTGGGCAGGGCAGGCGCAGACACGCTCGCCGGCGGAGCGTCTGCTGACACGCTCGTCGGCGGAGATGGATCGGACATTCTGACGGGCGGTTCAGGATCCGACGTGTTTCGCTTCGACTCTCTGGGCGCTCGCGACAGGATAACGGACCTGCAGACCGGCGACGGGGAAGACCGCATCGACCTGTCGAACCTGCTCAACGCGGCAGGGGGCCTCGGCAGCGGTACCTGGTCGTCCTATGTGCGAATCATCGCAAAGAGCGACGAGTATGTCCTGCAGGTCGATACCGACGGCTCGGGGACGATCTCCGGGTGGACGGACGTCGTGAACCTCGGGGAGTCCCTGTCAGGGACGGACCCGGTCCTGGTGGGGCTGCCTTTTGGAAACGTGCATGTCCCCATCGGTTCATCGGGCAATCCCGGCGAGACGGTTCTGGGAACGGATTCAGCCGATACGTTCGTCGGCGACGAGACGAGCGGGCGTTCCTTCGACCGAGACGACATAATCGTCGGCTATGCCGGCGACGATACGATCGACGCGGGCACGGGCGCCGACTCGGTATCGGCAGGCGATGACAACGACCGCGTTATCGGCGGCGCGGGACGGGACACCCTGAGCGGCGAGGCGGGGAACGACGAGCTGTTTGCCGGAAACTCGTCCGCCTGGCCCATCCAGGGCGGAGGATCTGGTTACGCGACCGATGCCGACTTGCTGGTCGGGGGAGACGGCAATGACCTGCTGGTCGGCGACGGCGGAGCCGACACATTGGCCGGGGATGCCGGGGACGACATCGTCTCCGCCGTTCTCCGCGACGGCCTCCATGCGGACGGCGGCAGCGGGGCGGACACCCTGTACGCCAGCTTCGGGAGCAGTTCAGACGCGGTGGTCGCGGACTTCGAAACGGGCGCGTTCTCCCTGGACGGAACTCCACAGAACGTGACGATCCGCGACTTCGAGGCTATCTGGCTAGAGGGCGGCTCCGGCGCGGACAGCATCCTCGGTTCGTCCGGGGACGATCAACTGTACGGAGGCCAGGGCGACGACACGATTTCCGGGGGCGAAGGCAACGATGTGCTGAGCGTCGGGCTGGGTTCGATCAACGTCGATGGCGGTGCGGGTATCGACTCATTGACTGTGAATCTGAGCCAGATGGCCGGTGCAGGTTTTCTCGACCTCGCGGTCGGGACGCTGTCAGGGGACGCCTTCTCGGAAACGCTCGCCATCACTGACGTGGAGGCTATCACGGTCGTTGGCGGGGGCAGCGGAGACAACCTCGCCGGCTCGTCCCTCGGCGAGACTCTGGAGGGCCGCGGAGGGGAAGACACGCTCGACGGCCGGGCGGGAAACGACGTGCTCGACGCGTCGGGTGGGGGAGCCGGCGATACCCAGCCGGGCGACCGGCTGATCGGCGGCGACGGAGATGACACACTGCACGGCGGCTCGGGCGACACGCTGCAGGGCGGCGACGGCGACGACTGGATCTTCGGCCAGGCCGGGGCCGGCGTCATCGACGGCGGGGCGGGAACCGACCGGCTGCGCGTCGCCATGTGGACACAGACCGATGGCGTGGTGGTGGATATCGGGACCGGCGTCATGGCGGCTGCCGATGGAATCGGCACGGTGACGGGCATCGAACTGCTCGAAGGCGACGGCGGCGCGGGCGACGACAGCCTGGGAGGCGTCGGCGGCAACGACACGCTCAATGGCCAGGAGGGCAGCGACACGCTGCTGGGCCGTGGAGGCGATGATTGGCTGGTCGGGGACTACTCCGGCGCGTTGAGCGGCGGGGCCGACAGGCTGGAGGGCGGCGACGGCGCGGACCTGCTCCAGGGAGAAGGCGAAGCGGATACTCTCCTTGGCGGGGCGGGCGACGACTCGCTCTGGGGCGGAGCGGGCGCCGATTTGCTCGCGGGCGGAGCCGGTTCGGACCGCTTTTTTCTCCAACATGCCACCGGGGTCGACAGGATCGCCGACTTCGAGAAGGGCGGCTCCGGCGACATCCTGGATGTCAGCTCCTTCCTGTATACGCAGTTCTTCGGGACCAACTACATCCGGGTGCTCGTGCAACTGGACGGAACGGCAACCGTGGAGGCCGACCTTGACGCGCTGGGCACGGCCCACGCGTGGGAAACCCTTGCGATCCTCGAGGGCACATTCGCCGGCGGGGACACGTTCCGCGTCCGGACCGGATACGCGATGGAGGCCGTCATCGCGACGACCGCCTACAACGTCATCGCCGGGACGCCCGGCTACGACAGCCTTACCGGTACGGCCGGGGCCGACAGCATCGATGCCCGGGGGGGCGACGACACGATCAGCGGCCTCGGCGGAGTCGACACCGTGCTCGGCGGCACAGGCAACGATCTCGTGTATGTCACCTCGGCCGGAGCCGCCAGCATTGACGGCGGGGCCGACACGGACACGCTCTACATCCAGACGGATGATGTAGGCGTCGTCGTCGACCTGACGAGCGGAACCTATGCGGTGAACGGCATTCAGGGCACGATCGCCAATGTCGAGAAACTCATCACGAATCCGAGCAGCGGCGGCGCCATCACGGCGCGCGGAGCGGGCGGCGACGACGTACTCAATGGCAGCGCCATCGCCGATTTACTCACCGGCGAGGGCGGCGCCGACCAGATCTATGGCGGCGGCGGAGCCGATACGCTGAACGGCGGCGCGGGCCACGACTTGCTTTCCGGCATAGGCCAGGCAGGGCTCGACGACGCTGCCGCGGATTCGCTCTCCGGGGGCGACGGCAACGACACGCTCGTCGGCGGCGGCGGAGCCGATATGCTCGACGGCGGCGCCGGCAACGACATCCTGAACGGCGGGGCTGGCGCGGACACCGTGGCCGCCTCCGCCCTCGGCGATATCGACCGCATCACGGACTGGCAGTCGGTCGATGTCATCGATCTGACGGCCGTCGCGTCCTGGGGGCTCGCCAACATGTCAGGCCAGAGCGTCGATGACCTGATCTGGGTGACCCAGTCCTTCAACGGCGGGCCGTCCACGCTCTTTGCCGCAAAGCCCGATGGCGGGGTCGCCCAGCTGCTGACCTTCGATTCGGGAACGGTCAACGCCGGCTGGCTGACCAGCGCCGGCGACATGATCAACCTCGTCTGGACGGACGTGTCCGGGGTTCAGACCGCGCAGGTTCAGGTACAGACGAACTTCGGCGGCGCATGAGCCCGGGCGGCGCCGTGATGGGCCGGGTCCGCCAGTTCGTACGCCCCCGTCGTGGGGCCGCGGGGGGGCGGACCGCAGCTCTCCTCGTGCTGCTCGCGCTGCTCGGGCTGCGCGCGGCCGACCCGCCATGGCTGGAGGGCCTGCGCCACCGCGTCTTCGACGCCTACCAGCAGGCCAAGCCGCGCGACTACCAGAGGGTGCCGGTCGCGATCGTCGACATCGACGAGGCGAGCCTCGAAGCTTTGGGGCAGTGGCCGTGGCCGCGCAACCTGATGGCTGACATCGTCCGGCGCACACAGGAGGCGGGCGCGGCGGTGATCGGCTTCGACGTGATCTTCGCCGAGCCGGACCGGCTCTCGCCGTCGCGAATCCTGGCTGGAACGGGGACAGTCGGCGCAGCGGATTGGCCCGGCCATGACGAAGCCTTCGCGGCGACGATGGCGACGATGCCCGTGGTGCTCGGCCGGTCCGGGGCGCTGCGCGACCGGCGCGGCCAGACGTCAGATACGCTGCCGCAGACCGCCGCTGTGTTGATCGGCCCGCCGCCGATGGACGCGGTCACCTCCTATGACGGCACGCTCGCCAACATTCCGCCGCTGGAAACGGCGGCGACCGGCCGCGGTCTGCTTTCTTTCCTGCCGGATCTCGACGGCGTGCTGCGACGCTATCCCGCCGTCTCGGCGGTCGGCGACGCGTTGGCCCCGTCTTTCGGTCTGGAACTTCTGCGCGTCGCGCTGGGGCAGGACGCGTTCATCGTACGCACCGATGACACGGGCGGCGTATCGAGCGTCTCGGTCGGACCCTTCGTGATCCCGACCGACCGCAACGGCCGGCTCTACATCCGCTTCACCGACCACCGGCCCGAGCGCTTCGTCTCGGCCGCCGACCTTCTCGCCGGGCGGCTCCCCGAAGGTCGCCTCGCCGGCCACGTCGTCCTGGTCGGGACCTCGGCCACCAGCCTCGCCGACGTCAAGGCGACGCCCCTGGGGACGAGCCTGCCCGGCGTGGAAATCCACGCCCAGTTCATGGAATCCGTGCTGACGCGGCAGTCGCTTCTCCACCCGTCCTATGCGGCGGGCATGGAGCTTGCGCTCACGGCGGCGCTGGGCCTGCTCATCATCCTGCTGCTTCCGCGCCTCGGCGCGATGCCGGCGGCAATGCTCGTTGCCGCGATCGTCGCGCTGCTGGCCGGCGGCTCGTGGTGGCTGTTTGCAGAGCGTCGCGTGCTGGTGGACGCCACTGCACCGGGCGTTACCGCGCTGCTCGTGTTCGTGGTGCTCGCGGTCGACAGCCACCGCCAGGAGGAGGAGGCGCGGCGGCGCGTCCGGGGGGCGTTCCAGCAATATCTCTCGCCGGCGCTCGTCGAGCAGCTGACCCGCGAGCCCGAGCGCCTCGTGCTGGGCGGCGAGAGCCGGACCATGACGATCCTGTTCAGCGACGTGCGCGGGTTCACGACACTGTCGGAGACCTTCAAGGGCGATGCGCCCGGGCTGACACGGCTGATGAACCGGCTGATGACGCCGCTCACCAACGCCATCCTCGAGCGCCAGGGGACGATCGACAAATACATGGGCGACGCGATCATGGCGTTCTGGAACGCCCCGCTCGACGTCGACGACCATGCCGGGCGCGCCTGCGAGGCCGCGCTGGAAATGATGGCGCGGCTCGCCGCCCTCAACCGCACTTTTGCCGAGGAGGCTCGCAGCCAGGGGCGCGGCACGGCCGACGTCGCCATCGGCATCGGCATCAACACCGGCGAGGTCGTGGTCGGCAACATGGGCAGCGACCTGCGCTTCGACTACACGGTCCTCGGCGACGCCGTGAACCTCGCCTCGCGCCTCGAGGGTCAGAGCAAGGCCTACCATGTCAACATCATCGTCGGCGGCGAGACGGTGCGGCAGGCCGGCGGGCGGTTCGCGTTCCTCGAGCTCGATCTCATCCGCGTGAAGGGCAAGCGGGAGCCCGAGCGGATCTTCGCGCTCATGGGCGACGGCTCCGTCGCGGTACGGCCGGACTTCCGGCACGTCGCCGAGCGGCTGCTCGCGGCGCATGCCGCCATCCGCGCGCAGGACTGGGACGGCGCGCTCGCCGGCCTCGCAACCCTGCACAAGGAGGCCGACACCTTCGGCCTCAGGGGATACCTCGCCATGCTGCGCGAGCGTGTCGAAGGCTATGTCGCCGAGCCCCCCGGCCCGGACTGGGACGGCGTGCACGTCGCGACCAGCAAGTAGCCGGTCAGCGCTCCCGCAGGGCCTCGAAGGCCGCCTTGCGGATCGGTTTCAGGAGATAGCCGAGGACGCTCCTCGTCCCGGTCTGGATGTCCACCCGCACCACCATGCCGGGGATGATCGGCAGCGGCTTGTCCGGCGGTCCGAGCGCCATGCGTTCCGTGCGAACGATGACCTCGTAATAGGCGACACCCTGCGCATCGACCTTCGTGTCGGCCCCGATGCGCGCGACGACGCCCGGCAGTTCGCCGAAGATCGTGTAGTCGTACGCGCTCACCTTGACGCTGGCCCGCTGGCCCGCGCCGATGAAGGCCACGTCCTGCGGCCTCACCCGCGCCTCGACGTCCAGCGTATCGTCGAGCGGCACGATCTCGGCCGCGTGCTGCCCGCTCTGGAGAACGGCTCCGATGCTGCTCACCGGCAGCGCGTTGACCACGCCGCGCACGGGCGAACGGAGTGCCGTGCGCCGCTCACGATCCTGCACGGCCTTCACCGATTCCTCCAGGATCGCGAGTTCCGTCATGATGCGGACCAACTCGTCCTGCGCCGTCGCGCGGTGCGAGCGGGTGATGCCGGCCAAACGCGCTTCCGCTTCGGCGACGGCCTGCTCGAGCCGCGGGAGCGAAGCGCGCAGGGCCGTCGCTTCGCGGCGCTCCGACTGGGCGAGACGCTCCTGACGCAACAACTCGATCTCCGGGAAGACGCCCCGCCTCGCCATGCCGCGGGCCATGTCCAGCTCTCGTTCGACGAGTGCGAAGACCCGCTCGGCCTCGGCGAGCCGGATATCGACCTCCTCGCGCTCGCGGCGGCGCTGCGCAAGCTGACGCTCGGCGATCTCGCGCTCGTTGGCGATCGCGGCCATCCTGTCCGCATGCAGG
Source organism: Hyphomicrobiales bacterium (assembly GCA_027489275.1). Classification (GTDB taxonomy): domain Bacteria; phylum Pseudomonadota; class Alphaproteobacteria; order Rhizobiales; family Beijerinckiaceae; genus Alsobacter. The sequence continues at coordinate 13,962 of JAIYAB010000344.1, read as the reverse complement.
CGTCGCTCGGCGTCGAGGATAGCGACGTCCGCGCCGGCAGGCGGAAACTCCGGGACCCGCCCCTCCGTCTCGGCGATCAGCCTCTCGCGGCGCACCGCGAGGGCGGCGAGACGCCGACGGATCTCGCCGAGTTGGGACGTCACGCCCGCGTCCGACAACCGCATCAGGATCTGGCCGGCGTCGACGGTGTCGCCGACCTTGACGAGAAGCCCGGTCAGAATGCCCGGTTCGAGCGTCTGGACGATCTGGATCTGGCTCGACGGAATGATCCGGCCGGGCGCGGTCGCGTGTTCCTCGATCATGGTTGATGCGGCCCAGGCGAGGCCCGAGAGGATGAGGCCGCCGAAGACGACGAGGAAGGGCCAGGGCCTGCGCGTACGCTCGCTATCCAGCGCGGTGCGTACATCGTTGGTGAAGGCCTCCTCGATGCGCATCAGGATCCTCCGCTCGGCGGGGCCCGGCGCAGGCGCGCGAGCACCTCGTCGCGGGGGCCGTCCAGCACGATGCGGCCGCCCTCGAACACGAGGATGCGGTCGACGAGCGCGAGCATGGGATCGCGGTGGGTGGCGATGAGGAGCGTGGTTCCCTTGGCGGCAAGGCCCGAGAGGCGCTGGACGAGCCGCGCCTCGCTGACGGAATCAAGGGAAGCCGAGGGTTCGTCCAGAAAAAGGATGCGGGGCTGACGTATGATCACGCGTGCCAGCGCAACGGCCTGGCGCTGGCCGCCCGACAGGCTGCGCCCGCGTTCCGCCACGGCCATGGCGAGCCCCTGCGGATGTGCCCGCACGACGTCGTCGAGCCCCGACGCCTCCAGGGCGGACCGCAGTTCGGCCTCGCCCGCCATGGGCCGGCCGATGAGGACGTTGTCGAGCACGCTCCCGGCAAACAGGTCGGGCTCCTGCTGACAGTAGCCGACTGCCGCGCGAAGCTCCGCAGGGTCGTATTGCCGGACGTCGACGTCGTCGACCAGCAACGCCCCCTCGGTCGGCCGGTACAGTCCGGCCAGCAGGCGGCCGAGCGTGCTCTTGCCGGAACCCACCCGCCCGATGATCCCGATGCGCTCGCCCGAGCGGACCACGAGGTCGATGGCGTCCAGCGCCTTTTCCGATGCCCCGGGGTAGGCAAAGCCGAGGCGTTTGCACACGAAGCTGCCCGACCCGGGCGTCAGGCCGGCGCGCGCAGCCGGACCCGCCTCAATCGGCAGCGACATGAATCGATCGATGGAGGCCACGGCGGCGCGCGCCTGCATCAGGCGCGTGAGCGTTTGCGCAATGCCCGAAACGGGGGCCATGGCCCGTCCGGCGAGAAGATTGGCGGCAATCAGCGCACCCACGGTAATCGAACCGTCGAGCACCATGAACACACCCATCAGGACGATGCCGACCGACACGAACTGCTGGATCTCGCCCGCCGCGGACGCGCTCACCGACGCCCAGAAGCGGGCTCGCGACAAGGCGCGGCTGGACGCAGCCACCGCGCGGTTGAAGTGGGCCCGCATCACGCTTTCCGCGCCGAGGGCCTTGACCGTTTCGAGCCCCGCCGCCGTGTCGACGAGGACGGAGCTGCGCTGGGCGTGCTGGGCCTGCCCGGCCTCGATCGCCCGGCTGAGCGGCGCATTCATCACCAGGGTGACGACGGCAATCAGGGCCATGCCCGCGGCCGGAACCAGGGCGAGCGGGCCGACGATCAGCCACATCACCGCGATGAAAAGGACGATGAACAAGCTGTCGATCACGCTGGTGACGACGCCGGTCGTTACCAGTTCGCGGACGGCCTCGAACTCGCGGATCTGGCTGGCGATGGCCCCGGACGAGCGGGGACGGTACTGGAGATCGATGCGCAGCAGCTGATCGAACAGGCGACCGGCTACCGCGATGTCGAGGCGCCGCGCGACCTCGTCGAGGATGGCCGACCGCAGAGAGCGGAACAGGAATTCGAAGACCATGGCCAGGACGACGCCGAGGAACAGGGTCCACAGGGTCGTCAGCGCCAGATTGGGGATGACCCGATCGAAGACGTTCATCATGAACAGGGGCAGCGCCAGCCCCAGGAGGTTCAGAAACAGGGCGGCCGCGAGCACCTGTCCATAGTCGGGCCAGAAACGCGCCGCCGGGGTCCAGAGCCAGTGACTGCCGGCATCCCGCCCGGGACCGCCCGCCCGCGAGGGGGCGTCCGAGGGTGTCACGAGAACGACGGCGAGTGCCTGTGGAACAGCGCGCTCATCCGCATCTTCCGGTTTTCCGTCCGGCGTGAAACGCACGAGCCGCGCGGTCCCGCGATCTTCTCCCCGGCTTCGCACCACGACAACTTCGCCGTCGGTAAGGATCGCGATCACCGGAAAGACGAGGTCGGGCAGTTTCGCCACCGGGTCAGCCGAAACAATCGCGCGCAAACCGGCCCTGCTTGCCGCCTCCACGACGGCGCCCGGCGCCAGATCTGCGCCGATGAGCGGCAACCCGGACAGGAGCGCGCCGGGCGTGGCGGTGACGCCGTGCCAGCGTGCGACCCAGCACAGCGCGTCGGCGAGAGGCCTGCCGGGGACCCGAACGCCGAAGCGTTGACCGGTCGGGGAAGCGCCGTCGACCGCGCCCGTCAAGCCTGGACTTTCGGAGGCGAGATCCGGACCCGGATCGGCCCCCATCAGCGCAGCGTCGCGGCGAAGGGCGCCGGAAGGGGCACGCGGTCGCCGTCCCGCTCGAGCCGGAACTCGCGTGCCATCTGGCCCGTCGCGGCGATGATCCGGTATTGCGCCATCAGGGCGATCGCCTGGGCCCCGGCCAGACTGACCTGCGCCTGGAACTCCGAGGCTCTGGCATCGAGCACGTCGAGCAGGCTGCGGCGACCTGCCTGATACTCGTCCATGTAGGCCGTCACCACCCTGCGCGACAGATCGAGGGCCCGCCGCAATGCTGCGATGCGGTCGACGCTCGTGCGCCGGATCGCCCAATCGGCCGCGATGGTCTCGCGCAGGTCCCTGCCGAGCCGGTCTACACGGAATCGCTGGGCGTTCGCCTGTTCGATCCGCTGCCGGACCCTCGCGTCGTCCGTCCCGCCGTTGAACAGGTTCCAACCGACCGTGAGCCTCGCGCCGGCCTCATTGGATTTGCCCTCCGCATAGCCGAGGTCGTTGCCGCGCGAGGCGCGCAGTTCGACACCGACCTGCGGGGCGTAGCGCGAGCGGGCCACGTCGACGTCGGCTTCGGCCGCGGCCGTCTCGGACCGGGCAGCGCTCAGCCCAGGGTTGGCCGCCAACGCCATGGCCACCGCCTGGTCGACAGGAGGAACCGGCGTCCGTGGTGCACGCGGGGGAGACAGACGCAGCGGGGCCGCGCCGGTGACCTTCTCGTAGCGCGCCTCGGCGACGCCGAGCGATCGCGCGAAATCTGCCCGCGAGGCTTCCGCCGCCGCCACGCGCTCGCGGATCTGCTCGAGCTCGGACAGGGTGGCGCCGCCGCCTGCGTGACGATCCTCGATGTCCTTCTGGATGGCGCGGTGCGCGGCGACGTTTGCGTCGGCTGCCTTCAGAATCTCACGCTGCCTCACGACATCGACATGAGATTCGGTGGCTGCGAGCGCGACGGCCTCCGTCTGCTCGAGAATCCGGCTCAACGCGCCGCCCAGGCGCGCCTTCTGGCGGAGAAGCTCGCTGTCGCGGGCGAAGCCGTCGAACAAGGTCTGCCGCAGGACGATGGCAGCCTGCCGCCCGTTGGTCCACGAGCGGTTGTCATCACCGTTCAGCGAACGTGGCTTGTCGGCCCATTGCGGCCCGACGCTCGCCTCGACATCCAGTCTCGGCAGGTAGGAACCTTTGGCCTGGGCTACGTCCTGGGTGACGGCGGCCTTCGTGCTTTCCGCCTCCCCGAGCGAAGGCGACGTCTTGACGGCGCGCCGGACCGTTTCGTCCAAAGAGCCTGCATGCAACTCGAAGTTGAATATACACACGCAAAATATCAATAATAGTGCTCGTCCAACAATCAACATCGCCATAATCCGAATCGATGATCAATGGTCTTACAGTTCAGAAAAACAATGAACAAGTATGAACTGAAAATCAGGGTCCGTCTGCGCGTTCTGGAACGATTTTATGCTTTCCAAGGCGGATGTGTCCAGGATGATACTCCGGTTCTGCCGGAGTCCGCTCGCTGCACGGGGCTCTCGCGCGCCGGCCGAACCGGCCGCGGAAGCGCCTCGCGAGGGGTCATCCCCCAAGGGATTCGGTATGGGACGGGTCCACGCCCGTCCCATACCGCCCATTGCCCCTCAGCGCTTCGTGACGATCACCTCGAGGTAGCTGCTCGGTACGACCATCGTGCCGTCCGCGGCCGTGTTGAAGCGCGCGATCAGCGCCATGAAGTCGCGTTCAAGCGCAGCCGCCTTGTCCTGCGGAAGCGCCGCAAAGGCCTTGTGAACGGGTCCGTACCACGTCCGGAAAACCTCGAGCCAGTGCTCGGGCGACCTGTAGCGGAAGACGAAGCTGCGCTCCGTCGCGTTCACGTCGGCGCTGTCGGAAAAGAGTTCCTCAAGGCGGGCTCGAACGCCCCACAGCGCAGGCGAGCGGACGCCGGGCGCGGGAGGGACGTGCTGCCCGATCGTCTTGAAGAGCTGGCCGATGAAGCCGTCCGGCGTCCAGTTGGCGAGCCCGATCTTTCCGCCGACGCGGCACACGCGCAGCAGTTCGGCGGCAGCCCGGTCCTGGTCGGGTGTGAACATCACGCCGAATGTCGAGAGGACGGCGTCGAACGTCCCGTCTGGAAACGGCAGCGCTTCGGCGTCCGCCTCCTGGAACGTCACCTCGAGCCCCTCTGCCTCGGCGCGGCGGCGGCCACGTTCGAGGAGAGCGGGCACATAGTCCGTCGAAGTCACATCGCACCACCGCCGCGCCGCGGCGAGGGTGGCGTTGCCGTTTCCGGCCGCCACGTCGAGGACGCGACTGCCGGAGCGCAGGTCGAGGGCCTCGCACAGGCTCTCGCCGACAATCTGAAGCGTGGTCCCGACCACCGCATAGTCGCCGGAAGCCCAGGCCCCCCGCTGGCGCTCCTTGAGAGCCTTCAGGTCCGTCTTGACCGCGGGCGTCGAAGTGGAAGAGGCGGCTGTGTCTTTCATGGCTCGATCCTCGAAGGTGCGAAAGCGAGTCGCGTCCCCGGGTGGGAACGCCGTCCGCGCGGGAGCAACGCGCGAAGGGCCGTCTCGGCCTCACCGCCGGTCAGCGACGTCAGCGTGCAGGGTCCCCACCGTCGCTAGTGTAGAAGGCGGACCGGTCGCGCAGAGTTGCAGCGCTCTAGCCGTCGGTTGTCATGACACGGTCCTCTCCGGAGGCCTCCGATGTCAGCGGGCCCCTGCCGCGACGAGAATGGCGGCGATGGCGGCGTGTCCGGCCCGGCGGGCATGCGCCAGGGGAGTGACGCCGATGCGGTCCGGCAGGTTGACGTTCGCCCCGGCGGCGACGAGCAGGCGGACGATCTCGGTATGGCGCTGCCCGCCGTCGCCCAGGATTACGGCTTCGAGCAAGGCCGTCCAGCCGAGCCGATTGACGTGGTCGATGTCGATCGCAGTATCGAGCAACACCCGTACGGTGTCGACATGGCCGTAATGGGCCGCCGGAATCAGACCCGTTCCTCCGTACCGGTTCACGCTCGTCAGGTCAGCCCCGTGCGCGAGCGTCATGCGCAGTATGTCCAGATGACCGCTGGCGGCCGCGAGCAGATAGGGGCTGTCCTCGCGATCGTCCTTGGCGTTGACGTCGGCCCCCGCCGCGATGAGCCGTCGGGCCGGTTCGACATGGTTGGCGGCCGTGGCGACCAGCAGCGCTGTCCGCCGGTTCGCGTCGCGGACGTCAACGGCAGCCCCGGCCGCGAGCAGGCGGGTGATCGCGGCGCCGTCGCCGGCGGCGGCAGCTTCGAGCAGTGCCCGGTCGAGGTCGGTCATCGCTGACATTTCCGGCATGCAGCCCAGAAGGGCGGCCCATCCCAGCAGTGTCCGCCGACCGATCACGATCATCCGCTCCCTAAGGGGCGCTGATGACCGGGCGCGGCGGGCCGGCGTCGGTCAGAGCGGTTCCATGGACCATCCGGCGAATCGCGGCCCGGAACGCGGCGGTCTCGCACATCGGGCAGGGTCTCGACGTGGAGTAGAGCTCTGCCCCGGCCAGAGAGGCCGCCCTGAGACGACGAACAGCGTCGCGAATGGCCTGCATCTCGGCATGCGCCGTTGGATCGCGCCCGGTCACCACCGCGCTCGGCGCCTCCCCGACGATCCTGCCGTCGAGGACGACGACCGCGCCATAGGGCTGGTCGCCCTCTGCCTCGGCACGACGCTTCATGGCGAATGCCCGGTCCATGATGGCGGCCGGCCCGGCCGGATCGGGCTGGACGACAGCCGCGGCGGCGACGGCGGGCGCCAAATGACCCCCGCCGGCAAACGCCACGCCACAGCTGGCAGCCGAGGCCAGCATCCGGCGGCGGGACAGGGGAGAGGACGAAGCCATGGGCGGAGTTTAGTCCGTTTCGGCAGGGAGGCCAGCCAGTTCCGCCGGCGCGGGTGGGTCATGGCTTGCCCGGGCGGCACGGCAGCGGTCCGAGCAATACTTCACGTCGTCCCAGACCTTCGCCCACGCCTTGCGCCAGGAGAAGGGTCGCCCGCAGGTTTTGCAGATCTTGACGGCCAGATCGGCCTTCTTGCGCATCTTCGGCATGATCGAAGATCCATCCCCGGCACCGCGCGTATGCCGGCCACGGATCGACCGCCCCGCGCGATCGATCGACACCTCCTACGACACGAACTGCGGTGTTGGATCGTCCACGACGGGAGCTGAACCCTGCCATGAAGAGCCTCCGGATCGTGCTCGGCGACCAGTTGACGCGCAGCGTCTCCGCCCTCGCCGGCCTCGACGCGAAACGCGACATCGTGCTGCTCGTCGAAGTCGCAGCCGAGACGACCTACGTCCCGCACCACAAGCAGAAAATCGTGCTCGTTCTCGCGGCCATGCGCCACTTCGCAGCCGCACTGCAGGGCGAAGGGGTGGCCGTCGACTACGTCCGGCTGGACGATCCGCAGAACACCGGCAACTTCACCGGCGAGGTGGCGCGGGCCGTCGCCCGGCACCGGCCGGATATCGTGGTGGCGACGGAGCCGGGCGAATGGCGGGTGCTCGACCTGATGCGAACGTGGTCGGAGCAGGCGGACGTCCGCGTCGAGATCCGGGAGGACGACCGCTTCTTCTGCTCGCGCGGCCGCTTCGCGCGCTGGGCCGGCGACCGCAAGTCGTATCGCATGGAGTATTTCTACCGGGAAATGCGCCGTGAGACCGGCCTTCTGATGGACGGGGACAGCCCGGCGGGCGGGCGGTGGAACTTCGACGCCGAGAACCGGCGCAGCCTCCCCCCCGGCCACGCGCTTCCCCGACGCCGACGCTTCGAGCCCGACGGTATCGTTCGCGAGGTGATGGACATGGTGGAGCATCGCTTCGCCGGTCATTTCGGCGATCTGGAGCCGTTCGGCTGGGCGGTCACGCGCGAGCAGGCCCTGGAGGCGCTCGATCATTTCGTTTCGGACTGCCTGCCCGGCTTCGGCGATTACCAGGACGCCATGAAGACGGGCGAGCCGTTTCTCCACCACGCGGTGCTCTCGCCCTATCTCAACATCGGCCTGCTGACGCCGCGCGAGGTCTGCGAGGCTGCGGAAGATGCCTGGCGGCGCGGCGAAGCGCCGCTCAACGCCGTCGAGGGTTTCGTCCGGCAGATTCTGGGGTGGCGCGAATATGTCCGCGGCATCTACTGGCTCAGGATGCCTGACTATGCCGGGACGAACGCCCTGGAGGCCCGCCGGGCGCTCCCGGCGTTCTACTGGACCGGCCGGACCGCGATGAATTGCGTCGCGCGCGTGGTCGACGAGACACGGCGCAATGCCTATGCGCACCACATCCAGCGCCTGATGGTCACCGGCAACTTCGCCTTGCTGGCCGGTCTCGACCCCGCGGCGGTCGAGGAGTGGTATCTCAGCGTCTATGCCGACGCCTTCGAATGGGTCGAGCTGCCGAACACTCATGGCATGGCGCTGTTTGCCGACGGCGGCCTGCTCGCCTCGAAGCCGTACGCGGCGTCGGGAGCCTATATCGACCGCATGTCTGACTATTGCGGGGACTGCCGGTACGATCCCGGCCTCAAGAGCGGCGCCGACGCCTGCCCCTTCAACGTGCTCTACTGGAATTTCCTCATCGAGAACCGGCAAAGGCTCGGCCGCAACCCACGCATGGCCATGCCCTACAGGACGCTCGACAAGATGACCGAGGACCGCCGTGCGACGATCTGCCGGGACGCGGAGACTTTCCTGTCCAAGATGGACGCGGATCCGCCTTCGGCCGCGCCGGGGCAACTCCCCCTGGGGCTGTAGCTCAGATAGCTGCCAGGGCTGCCGCGATGTCGGCGATCAGGTCGTCGGGATGCTCGAGGCCGGCGGAGAAGCGGACGAGGCCCTCGCCCACGCCCATCTGGGCGCGAACCTCTGGAGTGAAACGCTGGTGCGTGGTCGTCCCGGGATGCACCACGAGGCTCTTGGCGTCGCCCAGATTGTTCGAGATCCGGATCAGCGTCAGAGCGTTCAGGAACCGGAAGGCGCCCGCCTTGCCGCCGTGCACCTCGAACGCGACGAGGGTGGAAGCCCCCGACATCTGGCGCGCGATGATATCGGCCTGTGGATGGTCCGCGCGGCCGGGATAGATGAGCCTGGCGACTTCGGAGCGGCCCGCCAGCCAGTCGGCGACCATGCCGGCCGTCTCCGTCTGCCGGCGCACGCGCAGCGGCAACGTCTCGAGGCTCTTCAGCATGACCCACGCGTTGAAGGGCGACATGGCAGGGCCGGTCTGGCGCAGCGGCGTGTGCAGGTTGTCCTGGATCAGCTGGTTCGAGCCCAGTATCAAGCCGCCGAGACATCGCCCCTGGCCGTCGATGTGCTTGGTCGCCGAGTAGACGACGCAGTCCGCGCCGAGCGCGAGGGGGCGCTGCCACAGCGGCGTCGCGAACACGTTGTCGACAACGAGCTTGGCCCCGCACGCCTTCGCAATCCCGGCGACGGCGGCGATGTCGATGACCTCCAGGGTCGGATTGGCAGGGCTCTCGAGGAAGAACACCTTGGTCTCGGGGGTCACCGCCGCCCGCCATGCGTCGAGATCAGTGCCGTCGACGAGCGTCGACGTCACCCCGAAGCGCGGCAGGTGCTCTTCCACCACGTAGCGGCATGATCCAAAGAGCGCGCGGGCGGCGACGACATGGTCGCCGGCGCGCACGAGCCCCATCAGCGCGGCTGTGACGGCCGCCATGCCGGTCGCCGTCGCACGGCATGCCTCGGCGCCTTCGAAGGCGGCCATGCGACGCTCGAGCATCGCGACTGTGGGGTTCGAGAACCGTGCATAGATGAAGCCCGGATCATCCCCCTTGAAGCGCGCTTCACACTGCTCGGCGCTGTCGTACACATGGCCCTGGGTCAGGAACAAAGCCTCGGAAGTCTCGCCGAAAGCCGAGCGAAGCGTGCCGGCGTGAACCAGTTCCGTTTCGAGATGGTGCTGTTTGGGAGAAGGCGTTGTCATGAGCGAGTAACTCCGGAGACCATCTCGTCCTACCGCATCCCAATTCGTTCGTAAAGACGAACGATTCGTCCTGTACTACAGTCCGACGGTGACCGTACACGACTTGGGATCGCACGGTCGTTCGGGCTATATGGATGCAGTGACGAGGTGACGATGAACGCGACCGCCGAGACGAACCCGCTTCTCGCCGAATGGGACACCCCCTTCGGCCTGCCGCCCTTCGAACGGATCAGGCCCGAGCATTTCCGGCCCGCCTTCGACGCCACGTTCGCGGCTCACCGGGCCGAGATCGCTGCCATCGCGGGAAATCCCGAACCGCCGACTTTCGCCAACACCATCGACGCGCTCGAGCTCGCCGGCCAAACCTTGTCTCGCGTGGGCGGCGTGTTCTGGAACCTGGCGGGCTCGCACACCAACGCCGACCTCCAGGCCATCGAGCGCGAGATCTCGCCCGTCGCCGCAAAGCACTACAGCGACATTGGCATGAACGCCGCGCTGTTCGCGCGGATCGATGCGCTGCACGCCGCCGCCCCGACGCTGGCGCTCAGCGACGAACAGCGGCGCGTCCTCGATCTCACCCATCGCCGCTTCATCCGGTCCGGCGCGCGCCTCGGCGCGGAGGAGAAGGCGCGCCTGTCGCAGATCGTCGAGCGACTTGCGACGCTCGGAACGCGGTTCAGCCAGAACGTGCTGGCGGACGAAGCGGGCTACCAGCTCGTGCTGGAGACGGACGACGAACGCGCGGGTCTTCCCGACTGGCTGATCGCCGCGGCTGCCCGGGTGGCCGACGAGCGCGGACTCCCGGGCCGGCACGTCATTACGCTGTCCCGGTCCCTGATCGAGCCGTTCCTGCAGTTCTCGACCCGTGCCGACCTGCGCACCACGGCCTTTGCCGCGTGGACGAGCCGTGGCGAAACGGGTGGCACGACGGACAACCGCGCGATCGTGGCGGAAACGCTGGCCCTGCGCGTCGAGCGGGCGCGGCTGCTGGGATACCCGTCGTTCGCTGCCTACAAGCTGGACGGCACCATGGCAAAGACGCCCGGCGCCGTGAACGATCTTCTGGGCCAAGTGTGGCCGATGGCCCGCGCGCGGGCCGAGGAAGAGCGCCGGGAACTCGAGGCGATGGCGGGCGAGCCTGTCGACGCGGCCTCCTGGCGCTACTGGTCAGACAAGGTTCGCAAGGCGCGGTACGACCTCGACGAAGCGGCCATCAAGCCATACCTCCAGCTCGACCGGATGGTCGAGGCCGCGTTCGACACCGCCACGCGGCTCTTCGGCGTCACCTTTCATCCGCGTCCGGACCTGTCGCTCTATCATCCCGACGCCCGGGCCTGGGACGTCCGCGACGGCTCCGGCGGCCATGTGGCTCTGTTCATCGGCGACTACTTCGCCCGGCCCTCCAAGCGAAGCGGCGCGTGGATGAGCAGCTTTCGCGGGCAGCGCAAGCTCGGAAAGGATGTCCGCCCGCTCGTCGTGAACGTGCTCAACTTCGCCAAGGGCGGCGAGGGCGGACCGACGCTGCTCAGCTTCGACGACGCCCGCACGATCTTCCACGAGTTCGGCCACGCGCTGCACGGCATGCTCTCGCAGGTGACCTACCCCTCGGTCGCCGGAACGTCCGTGCCGCGCGACTTCGTCGAGTTCCCCTCTCAGGTTTACGAACACTGGCTGATGCGACCCGAAGTCCTGAAGCGCTACGCCGTTCACGCCGAGACCGGCGAACCCATTCCGGACGACCTGCTCGCCAAGATCCACAAGGCGCGCGCCTTCAACCAGGGGTTTGCCACGGTCGAGTACACGGCCTCCGCGATCGTCGACATGGAGTTTCATGCCCTGGCCGATGCCGGCGCGGTGGATCCCATGGCGATGGAGGCCTCGATCCTGGCTCGCCTGGGCATGCCCCGCGGCCTCGTGATGCGCCACCGCACGCCGCATTTCACCCACGTTTTCTCGGGCGACGGGTATTCGGCGGGCTACTATTCGTACATGTGGTCCGAGGTGCTCGACGCTGACGGCTTCACCGCCTTCGAGGACGCCGGCAACATTTTCGATCCAGCCCTCGCCGGGCGCCTGAAGGACCACGTCTACGCGGCCGGGAACCGGGTCGATCCGGCCGAGGCCTATCGCGCCTTCCGCGGTCGCGATCCCGACGTCAGCGCCCTGCTCCGCAAGCGCGGCTTCCTGCAGGAGGTCGCGGAAGCCGGAGGCGAAGAGCGCTGAACTCTTCTGTCAGACTCCAACCAGCCGATGCACCGTTGCGGCGTCGCGCTCGAGATCGGCGGAGGATCCCGACCAAACGGTCCTCCCTTTCTCGATGGCCACGTGCCGGTCGGCAAGACGCTTGAGCACGTTGATGTTCTTGTCCACGAGCAGGATGGACTGGCCCGCTCCCTTCAGCGTCTCGATGCAACGCCAGATCTCCGCGCGGATGACCGGCGCCAGGCCCTCGGTGGCCTCGTCCAGAATCAGGAGCCGCGGGTTCGTCATCAGAGCCCGGCCGATTGCGACCATCTGCTGTTCGCCGCCCGACAAGGTCCGCGCAAGCTGCGCATGGCGCTCGCCCAACCGCGGGAACAGGCGATAGATCCTGTCCAGCGTCCACGGTTCGGCGGCCATGCTTCGGTTGGCGGCGGTCGCGACGAGGTTTTCCCGCACGGTGAGCGTCGGGAACACCTGACGACCCTCGGGCACGAGCCCGATCCCCATCCGTGCCACGATGTCCGCCCGCGCGCCGGTAATCGGGCGGCCGGCGAAGCGAACCTCGCCGGCATGGGGGCGGTTCAGCCCCATAATGGCGCGGATCGTCGTCGTCTTGCCCATGCCGTTGCGGCCGAGCAGCGTCACGACCTCGCCCTGCCCGACGTCGAGCGAGACGTCGAACAGAACCTGACTGGCGCCGTAGGATGCCTGGAGCGCGCGCACCTGCAGCATCACGCGTCTCCCTCGCCCAGGTAGGCGGTGCGCACCTCCGGATCCGCCTGGATCTGCGCCGCCGTGCCGCTGGCGATGATGCGGCCATAGACCAGCACCGAGATGCGATCGGCCAACGCAAAGACCGTCTCCATGTCGTGCTCGACGAGCAGCATGGCAATGCGGCCCTTGAGCTCGGCTAGAAGCTCGAGCATCCGGCGGCTCTCGACGGGGCCGAGGCCGGCCATCGGCTCGTCCAAAAGGAGCAGGCGGGGCTCGCCGGCCAGCGCGACGGCCAGCTCGAGCTGCTTGCGCTCTCCGTGCGACAGAGCAGCGACCGGCACCGCGGCCCGGGCGGACAGGCCGACGCGCGCCAGCAGAGCTTGCGCCGGCTCCAGCAGAGCGCGGTCCCGGGCGACCTGCGCCAGGAAGCGAAAGCTGTGGCCCTGTCGGACCTGCACGGCGAGGGCGACGTTGGCAAGCGCGGTGGCGTCAGGCAGCAGCTCGACGATCTGGAACGTGCGTCCGATGCCGCGGCGGACGCGGCCGGGCGTCGGCAGGACCGTGATGTCCTCGCCACCGAAGCGAATGCTGCCGGCATCCGGCTTCAACTCGCCCATGAGTTGCGCGATGAACGTGGTCTTTCCTGCGCCGTTCGGGCCGATAACGGCGTGAAGCTCGCCGTCCCTGACGTCGAGCGAAATGCCGTCGCTCGCGGTGAGCCCACCGAAGCGCTTCGTCAGGCCATCGACCTGCAGGAGGGGCTCAGCCATGACGCGGCCCCCGCACGAGGCCGACGATGCTTCCCAGGCCGCCGCGCAGGAAGAGGACGATCAGGATGAGGATGGGGCCGAGTACCGCCTGCCAGTGCTCGGTCCAGGCGCCGAGCACGGTTTCCAGCCCGATCAGGGCGATCGCACCGTAGGCCGGCCCGAGGATCGTTCCCGTTCCACCGAGGATGACCATGATCATCAGCTCGCCCGATTGGGTCCAGTGCAGCATGTCCGGACTGGCGAAGCGGCTGAAATTGCCGAGGAGTGCCCCGGCCAACCCGGTGCCGACACCGGAGACGATGAAGGCGACGAGCTTGTAGCGGTAGACAGGCACGCCCATCGCCGCCATGCGTCGCTCGCTCTGCCGGATGCCCGCGACCACCGCGCCGAACCGCGATCCCATCACGGCCGCCATCAGGCCGATCCAGGCCACCGCGACGCCAAGGCAGACGAAGTAGAAGGTGACATCGTCCCGGGTATTGAGGCCCGGCAGGGCGTTGCGGCGGCGGATGATGAGGCCGTCGTCGCCGCCATACGCCTTCAGCGACACGAAGAGGAAGAACACCATCTGCGCGAAGGCGAGGGTGATCATGATGAACTGGATGCCGCCGGTGCGCAGCGACAGTGCGCCGATGGCTGCCGCGGCCAGCCCGGCGACCAGCATGGCTGCGGGAACGGCGATCAGCATCTGGTCGG
>JAIYAB010000282.1 GCA_027489275.1 Hyphomicrobiales bacterium | reverse complement strand
TTGAAATGCGACTGCTTGGCGACCTCGGCGGGGACGAGTTCGGGAACGCGCTTGATCGTCACCTGCGCTCCCGTCCCGCGGGCGCCATCGGCGACGGCTTCCGCCATCGTCTCGATATGACCGTAGGATGAATAATAGAGGACGAGCACTTTCGTCATGGGGGATCTCCGAGCGATCGGGTGATGGGGAACGGCGCGCCGGACGGCGACCTTCGCTTCGAGATGTGGCCAGCGCGCCGCTACGGACAAGGCGCAGCGGTGCAAGGTCCCGCTTGCACCGGCGAGAACCCGGCCTTGCCTCGGCCTGGTAGGGCCGCTCAGCCGGACACGCGCACCACGGTGACGGTGCAGGGCGCCTCCGCCACGACCTGGGCCGACACGCTCCCGAGATAGCGCCGCAGCGCAGAGCTGGCCCGCGCGCCCAGCACGATGTGGTCGACGTGATTGTGGCGGGCGTATTCGACCAGGGCATCGGCCGGATCGACGGCCTCCAGCACGTGATAGCTGACGCGCTCGTCGCCCTTGGCGATCGGCCTTGCCCAGTCCTTGAGCTCGACGAGGCGCTGCACATAGGCGTTGCCGCCGTCCGGGGACTGGTTCTCGACGGCGAGGATGGCCGTCTTGAGCACGGTGACGCAGGCGAGGCGCGCGTCGGGATTGGCCTCCAGCGCACGGCGGGCATGCAGTCGCAACGTCTCCGCCAGGGGATCGACGCCGTTGGCGAGATCGACGGCGGCCATGACGATAGGAGCCGACGTCATGTGCTCCGACACGGCCGGCCGCAGCCGCTTCTGGACGTTGCGCGTGCGCAGCCAGCGGCGGACCGTGACGCCGAAGCCGTCCTGGCTCATGCGCAGGCCGCGGTCCGTCACAGTCACCTGGTCGGGATGCTGCAGGGCGAAGGCCACCTGCGCCGGCGTGGCGTAGCGCTTCTCGGGGTCGATCTCGAGGCAGCGCAGGATGATCTCCTGCAGCCAGGGCGGACAATCCTTCGCCAGCCGGCGCGGCGGGACGGGATCGCGCCACAGGCGCTTCAGCATGCCCGAGCGCCCGTGCGGGGATCCGAAGGGAAGTTCGCCGGTGAGGAACTGGTAGAGCATGACCCCGAGCGCGAAGATGTCGCTGCGTGGATCGTTGCGGTCGCCGACGATCTGCTCGGGCGCGATGTAGGCCCCGGTGCCCATGGGCACGTCGGATTCCTCAGCCAGCAGGTCAGGGATCTCGTCGTGCCGGGACAGGCCGAAATCGAGCAGGACGGCGGTCCCGTCGGCGCGGATCATGACGTTGGCGGGCTTCAGGTCGAGATGCAGGACCTTCTGCCGGTGCAGGTCCTGCAGGGCGCGAGCGATCCGCGCCCCGGTGTCGGCGACGGCGGCGAACGGCAGCGGCGCGGCCTCCACGTCGGCGACGAGGCCGCGGCCCTCGACGAGCTCCATGACGAGGAAAGGCAGGCGCGAGAAGTCGCCCGCCGCGTAGAAGCGCGGGACGTGAGGCCCCGACAGCCGCGGCAGGATGAGCTGCTCCACCTCGAAGCCGACGATGGCGGAGACGTCCTCGCCCTCGGCGAGGGAGGGGATCTTCATCGCGAGCCGGGTTTCCGGCAGGGCGGGCGGGATCTCCCGCTCGACCTCCCAGAGGCTCCCCATGCCTCCCTTGTGCAGCCGCCGCAGAAGCCGGAAACCCTCCACCACGTGCCCTTCGGCATAGTCCAGCCGCGCCATGAAGTCCGGTCCTTTCCCGATCAGCAACCCACGTTCAGCGACCCACGTTCAGCGACCCTTGGCGAGACGTGCGGCCAGGCCCTCGGGGAGGCCGGCCGCCAGGATCTTGCGGGCCGCGGTGTCCACGTCATAGGGCACGCGGACATAGGTGAGTTCGGCCGGCGAGTCGCGCAGCAGGCCGTAGCAGGCCGCAGGGTTGCCGTCGCGCGGCTGCCCGACCGCGCCCAGCACGGCCAGCCACCGGCGCGTCGTCGCCAGCGGGATCATGGCGTTCGCGGTCGGTTCGTGCCGGCCGGGCGGACGCAGCGGCGCCATGTGCCAGAGCGCCGGGACGTGCGTGTGCCCGCACAGCGTCAGGCGATGGCTGGTCGAGCGGAGGCTGCGCTCGGCATCCGCCGGGGAGCGCACATAGCCCCATCCCTCGGGGGCCCAGGCGTTGGCGTGGACAAACAGCGTATCGCCCCGATCGACCTCCAGCGGCAGGCCCGTCAGGAAGGCGGACTGGGCGGCGTCGAGCCGCGTGCGCGTCCAGACGATGGCGCGCAGGGCGTCGGTGTTCATGTCCGGCGCGGTCTCGGCGATGGCCGCATCATGGTTGCCGCGCAGCGCGATCGCTCCCTGCGCGCAGGCCTCCATCACCTGGTCGCAGACCCAGTCGGGATCGGCGCCATAGCCGACGAGATCGCCCAGGAAGACGAACTGTGCGGCGCCGCGGCGACGCGCATCGGCGAGGCTGGCGGCGAAAGCCTCCCGGTTGGCGTGGATGTCGGCGAAGACGGCGGTGAGCACGGCGCATCCGGGTACGACGATGAGAGGGCATTCGATCCTCAATCCCGCTGCACGCCAATTAGGCGAAGTGCTGATCGGGACAGCGGCGGGCGCGGGGCCAGGAACTGACCGGGCGGACGATGAACCCTCACTTGACATCGGTCGGCCGTGTGCGAAACCGCACGGCGACGGGAGGCAGCGGGGCGTTTTCTTGCATCGTATCGCCGGGCACGCAGGTCCGGCCCTTTCGCGGGGGCGACAGATGAAGTGGATCGCTTGCATCGCCATCGTGCTGCTTGCGGCGGGCGGCGCGCCGTCGCGCGCCGTCGCGCTCGACAGGCCGACGGGCCCTGTCATCCTGACGGTGACCGGGTCGATCACCCGGGTGAACGACGGCGACCGCGCGATCTTCGACCGGGCGATGCTGGAACGGCTGGGCAAGGCCTCCTTTCGCACGTCGACCGCCTGGACCGACGGGGTGGTCGAGTTCGAGGGCGTGCCGGTGAAGACGCTGCTCGACGCGGTCGGCATCCGGGGCACGCGGCTGCGGGCCGTCGCGATCAACGACTACGCGATCGACCTCGACGCGACGGAGTTCGACACGGTGCCCGCCCTGCTCGCGCTGAAGATGAATGGGGCGGAGCTGCGCGTGCGCGACAAGGGCCCGATCTGGATCGTATATCCGCGCGACGACCTTCCCGAAATCCGGACGGACGCCAATAACTACAAGTGGATATGGCAACTGAAGACCATTACCGTCCGCTGACATGAGGTTCCTGCGCGAACGATCCCAGAGGCTGCCCCTGATCCTGGCGGGGGTCGTCGCTCTTCTCGTGCTCAACACGGCCATCTCGGCGACGCGCTATCTCGCGATCGAGAACCGGCTCCGGTTGCCGATCGAGGACAGCCCGGTATGGGCGACGGCGCAGCTCGAAGTGGAGCTCGCGCGTTTCCTCTTGTCACTGGAGAGTTTCAGCCATGCCGACGGGCAGGTGACGCGCGATCAGCTCGTCGAGCGCTTCGACGTCGCCTGGAGCCGGCTCGCGCTGTTTTCGGCCGGCGTCAACGCCCGCTGGCTCCAGGACAAGCCCCTCCACCGGGCGTCGCTCGACCGCCTCCAGGCCGACCTGGAGGCCATCGACCCGATGGTCGCCGGCGCCGGCGCAGACCAGAACGCGCTGCGACGCATCCGCGAACGGATCCTCCCGCACCTGCCCGTCATCAAGCAGATCACGGCGGCAAGCGTGCAGGAAGAGGTCGACGACCGGGCCACTCTCGCCGCCGTTCAGAACGACCTGCGCTCGGAGATCAAGGCGTTCTCGCTGTCGGCGCTGGCCGCCTTCGCCGGACTGGCGTTTTACCTGGTGCGCGCGGAAGCCCGCTCCCGGGCCTCGGTCCGGGAGCTGTCTGCGGCGCGCGCGGAGGCGGAGGCGGCGAGCAGCCGGCTGTCGGAGGCCATCGCCAACATCAGCGAAGGCTTCGTTCTCTATGACGCCCAGGACAGGCTCGTCATCAGCAACGCGAAGTATCGCGAGTACTACAACCTGTCGGCGGATGCGATCCGGCCCGGGCGCCGTTTCGAGGACATCCTGCGCGCGGGCGTGGAACGCGGGCAGTACGAGGACGCGAAGGGCGATCCGGACGGCTTCGTCCGGGAGCGGCTGCAGCGGCGACGCGCGCTGGGCGACGCGTTCGAGCAGCGCCTCGGCGACGGGCGCTGGCTCATGATCTCGGATCGGCGCACCCGCGAGGGCGGGGTCGCCGGCATCCGCACCGACATCACCGAGATCAAGCGGCGCGAGCAGGAACTGGAAGAGGCCAAGCAGACGCTGCAGCGGCAGGCCGAGGAGCTGCGGCTGCTGGCCGAGCGCGAGCGGAAGGCGAACGCGGCGAAGTCCGTCTTCCTCGCCACGCTCAGCCACGAGATCCGTACGCCGATGAACGCCGTGGTCGGCCTTTCCGACCTGCTGGCCGGGACGGCGCTGGACGCGCAGTCGGAGCGATACGTCGCCGCGATCAACGACGCGGCCAGTCAGCTCCTCCACCTCATCAACACCATCCTCGACCTGTCGCGGCTCGAGGCCGGCCGGGCCGAGCTCGACCTCGCGCCGTTCGACCTGCGCGACACGCTGGCGCGGCTCGCCTCCGTGGCGGCGGCGCTCACCGCCTCCAAGCCCGTGACGGTGTCGTGCGAGACGGCGCCGGATCTGCCCGCCCACGCGCTGGGCGACCAGGGCCGGCTCTACCAGGTGCTGCTGAACCTGCTCGCCAACAGCGTCAAGTTCACCGCGCAGGGCGCTGTCACGCTGCGCGCGGCGCGGCTTTCGGGTGCGCCGGGCGCGGGCGACTGGGTGCGCTTCGAGATCGCCGACACCGGGCCGGGGCTTCCCGAGCCGGTGTTCGACCGGCTGTTCGAACCCTTTGTGCGCGGAGAGGCGGCCGACCATGAGCAGGGCGGCACGGGACTCGGCCTCGCCATCAGCCGGCGCTTCGTCGACCTCATGGGCGGACGCATCGGCGTCGCCGCGACATCGCCATCGGGAACAACCTTCTTCGTGGAGCTGCCCTTGCCCGCCGCCGAACCGCAGGAGACCCGACCGCCGGAGACGCAGTCCGCGCCCGCCGGCGCCCGCCGGCTGCGCGTCCTCGTCGCCGAGGACACGCCGAGCAGCCGGATGGTCGTGGAGGCCATGCTGGAGCGCCTCGGCCATGCCGTGGTCTGCGTCGAGGACGGCCGCGCCGCCGTCGAGGCCGTGCTGGGCGCGAGTTTCGACCTGATCCTGATGGACATGCAGATGCCGGTGCTCGACGGGGTCGCCGCGACGCGGGCCATCCGGGCCATGCCGGCGCCGAAGGGAACGGTGCCGATCGTCTTCCTCACTGCGCAGGCGTTGCCCGACGCGCGACGCATCGCCTCGGAGGCAGGCACGCGGCACTATCTGACCAAGCCGACCCGGCTCGCGGACCTGGAGGCCAAGGTGGCCGAGGCGATGGGCGACGCGGCCGGGACCGACGGCAGGGACGGGGCGGCGACTGCGCCCGGCCAGTCCCTTGCGCCGATGCTGGCGGCCATGGAGCCGGCCCTCGCCGAGCTGCGCGAGGCTTTCGACGCGGCGACCTTCCGGGCCGTGCTGGCGCGCTTCGCGCAGGATGCGCGCGAGCGCGTCGCCGCGCTCGAACAGGCCTGCAGCGCGGGCGATGTCGCGACGATCCGGCGCGAGGCGCACAAGCTGGCGGGCATCCTCGGGCAGGTCGGGCTGACGGCCGTCGCGGCGCGGGCGCGCGCCGCCAGCCACGCGGAGGCCGACGAGGACGTATGCGCCGCAGCGCGGCCCTTGCTGGCCGACTGCGGGCCGGCGCTCGCCGCGCTGGCATCCGTGAGCGAGGGCGAGCCGGCGCGGGCCGGCGGGGAGCCTGCGCTGGCGGGCTGAGTCAGGCCGCCACGGCCGGGTCGAACGCCTTCAGCAGGGCAGCGAGGCCGGGCTCCTCGACAACGAGGGCGGCTTCCTCCGCCGTGATCCACAGACGCTGGCGCTCGTCGCGCTCTGGCCAGTCGTCGCGCTGCTCGCGCACCTCCAGCGCAAACACGTCGACGCCGCACAGGACGAACGATTCGCGCATGCGCTTCCAGTAGGCGAAGGACCCGATCGGCTGGCGCGAGATCCGCCCGGTGACGCCGGCCTCCTCGCGCGCCTCGCGTTCGGCGACGCGGTGTGGCTTCAGGCCGTCGATCGGCCAGCCCTTCGGAACGATCAGCCGCCGCGTCTCGCGGGAGGTCACGAGCAGCACCTTCAGGCGGCCCTTGCGGATGCGCCACGGCAGGGCCGCGAACTGGCGCGGCAGGCCGTCGATGTCCGCCGTGGATCGTTCGCCCATCTCGCCTCCCTCCCGTCCGGCCGGAGCAAGGTCGGGCTCCGATCGCTCAGTATTTGTTAGCAACATGTTTCGGAATGGTTTGAAAACGCGACTGTTCGGTGACAACACCGGCAAGACTTGATGCCGCGAGCCGAAAAAATGCGACGCTTGATTTTTGCTGCCTTGTCCACAGCGGCGCTGGGACTCTTGGCCCCTGCGCCCGCGCAGGCGGGTCTGTTCGAGCTACTCTTCGGCGGACGGCCGCAGCCGCGGCAGGCGGCTCCGTTGCCGATGCCCGCAGCGGCGATCCCCGCTCCGCAGGCGATGCCGGACGCTTCGTCGCGGCCGGCGGCCTCGGGCGGGTCGCGGGTTTTTTGCGTGCGCCTGTGCGACGGGTTCCACTTCCCGATCGAGGGTGCCGGCTCGATGCGCGCGGCCGAGGCGATGTGCGCTGCCGGATGCCAGGGAACGGACGTGGCGGTGTTTCGCGGGCCGGCGACGGCGGTGGAGGCCGCGGTCGACCAGCGCGGCCGGCGCTACGGCGAGCTGCCGGAGGCCTTCGCCTATCGCTCGTCGCTCAAGCCGGGATGCGGCTGCCGCCGCGACGGCGGCTACGCCGAGTTGATCCGGCGCATCCTCGACGACCCGACGCTGCGCCGCGGCGACATCGTGGTGACCAAGGAGGGCGCCAGCGTGTTCTCGCCTGCTTCGGCCACGAAGATGGCGTGGACCGGGGCGGACTTCGTCGACATCCGCAGGCCGGGGGCGCTGTCGGCGCAGGCGTTCAAGCAGGCCGAGCGCACGCTGGGCCCGACCTTCGACGTCGCCGCGCGCCGCCCGCAGGAGAGCATCCGCACGGTCGAGCGGCGCGACAACGAGATCGTCGTCACGCCGCTGGCGGCGGCCATGCGCGGCAGCGGCCCGCGCGTCATCATGGACGCGCCTTTCTCGCGCTAGGTGCCGCGCGCTGGGGCTACGCGCCGGGCGCGAAGCGGGCGACGAGGCTGTAGCCGTCGCCCGGGTGGGTCATCCGCACGGCGGTGACCGGCCGGCCCGAGCGCCAGGTCCGGCGATCCACCTGGAGGCAGGCCGCGCCGGGCTGGACGCCGAGGAGCCCGGCCAGGGCATCGTCGGCCGGTACGGCGGCGATGCGATGCTCGGCCTGCGACCACGGCACGTGCGAAAGCAGCCACGCCCCCGGCGGCACCGCGTCGAATTCCGCGGTCTCCGCCTCGGGGACCGCCTCGAGGTCGATGAGGCGATCTTCTATCGCATGCACCGGCGCGCCGGCGAAGTGCCGGCAGGCGAGCGCGAGGACGCGCGGACCGGCGCCCTCGCCGAGGCGCGCGCGATCGGCGGCCGTGGACCTGCGAACGCTCCGCGCCAGGATGTCCATCCGCCACGGCAGGCCGAGCGCCTTCACCTCCGCCCGGACGTCCGGGATGTCGAGCACGGCGGATTGGGAGCGCTGGCGGCCGACGAAGCTGCCGGCGCGGCGGCGGCGCTCGATCAGTCCCTCGGCGGCGAGCGCCGCGAGCACCTTGTTGACGGTCATGCGCGAGCAGCCATAGGCGGCCATCAGCTCAAGCTCGATGGGGATGCGATGGCCGGGCGGCCATTCGCCGCTGAGGATACGGCCGGCGATCTCGCTGCGGATCGTCTCGTTGAGGCTGGCAGACTGGCCGCTCATGCGGCGAGGATCCGCTCGACGGCGCGGCGGAAGCCCGGCAGCAGGTTCTCGCGCAGGCGGTGCCGGCCGCCCTCCACCTGCCTGACGCCGCGCGACCAGACGCAGTCGACCGGGTTGTCGCGGGCCGCGAACACCCATCCGTCGACCAGCGCGTCGCCGGACCGCCCCACCAGCGCCGGGTGGCCGGCATCGAGCGAGACGATGTCGGCGGAGGCGCCGGCCACGAGCCCGGCCGGGCCGGACGCGAGCGCCGCCGCGCCGCCGGCCAGCGCGGCGCGAAACAGTGTCGCCCCGGTGGACGCGCCCTCCCCGGCCGCGAGCACGTTGCGGTGGCGCAGCGCGAGGCGCTGGGCGTATTCGAGCTGGCGCAGCTCGGCGGCGACGCCGACGAGGACGTTGGAATCGGTGCCGATCCCGATCCGCCCGCCGGCGGCGAGATAGTCGCGGGTCGGGAAGGTGCCGTCGCCCAGATTGGCCTCGGTGACCGGGCACAGCCCCGCCACCGCGCCGCGCGCCGCGAGGGCCTGCGTCTCGGCCGGGGTCATGTGTGTGGCGTGGATGAGGCACCAGCGCGCATCGAGGCCCGCCTCGTCCAGAAGCCACTCGACCGGCCGCCGGCCGCTCCAGGCGAGGCAGTCCTCGACCTCGCGAACCTGCTCGGCGGCATGGATGTGAATCGGGCCGCCGGCCGCCAGCGGCGTCACGGCGACGAGCTCCTGAGGCGTCACCGCGCGCAGGCTGTGCGGCGCGACGCCGAAGGTCGCGCCCGGCACCGCCGCCGCCGCGGCGCGCGCGCGTTCGACGAGCCTCGCGAACTGGTCGACGTCGCAGACGAAACGGCGCTGTCCCGGCGTCGGCGGGGCGCCGCCGAAGGTGGCGTGGGCGTAGAACACGGGCAGCAGGGTCAGCCCGATGCCGGTCGCGGCGGCGGCGGCGGCGATGCGCGCCGCCATCTCGCCGACGTCGTCGTAGGGCCTGCCGTCCGGGGCGTGGTGGAGATAGTGGAACTCGCCGACGCGGGTGAAGCCGGTCTCCAGCATCTCGGCATAGAGCCAGGCGGCGACGGCCTCGTTTTCCTCCGGCGTCAGCGCCAGCGCAAAGCGGTACATCACCTCGCGCCACGTCCAGAACGTGTCCGTCATGGGCCCGCGCCGCTCGGCGAGGCCGGCCATGCCGCGCTGGAAGGCGTGGCTGTGCAGGCTGGCGATCCCGGGCAGGAGGATGGCGTGGCGTTCATCGCCGGGACGCGGCGCGGCAGCGGCCTCGACGGCGGCGATACGCCCCTCCGCGAGGGTCAGGCGGACATCGGTCGTCCACCCTTCCGGAAGCAGCGCCTGCCCGGCGTGCAGGACGGTCATGTGCGATCTCCCGAATGCCGCCCGGCCGACGCTGGACAGCGCGGCCGACCCGGCATTATTGTATAGACATATTGAACGGGACGGCAAGGCGGAGACGGCGGGTGGAGCGGTTCGACACGGTCTGGCACGACGCGCGGCTGGCCACCTTCGCCGGACCCGGCCTCGGCATCGTCGAGGACGGCGCCGTGGCGGTGCGGGCCGGCCGGATCGTCCATGCCGGGCCGCGGGCCGACCTCCCCTCCGGATGGGACGCGCGTGAGCGGGTCGGCTGCGACGGCCGCTGGATCACCCCGGGCCTGGTCGACTGCCACACGCACCTCGTCCATGGCGGCGACCGCGCCGCCGAGTTCGAGATGCGGCTCGCCGGCGCAAGCTACGAGGAGATCGCGCGGGCCGGCGGCGGGATCGTCTCGACGGTGAAGGCGACGCGGGCAGCCGACACGGACGCGCTGGTCGATTCCGCCCTGCCTCGGCTCGATGCGCTGATCGCGGAGGGCGTGACCACCGTCGAGATCAAGTCAGGCTACGGGCTCGACCTCGCGACGGAGACCCGGCAGCTTGCCGCGGCCCGCCGGCTTCCGGCGGAGCGGGACATCGCGGTCGTCACCACCTTCCTTGGTCTGCATGCGCTGCCGCCGGAGTTCCGCGACGACCGGACGGGCTATGTCGACACCGTGTGCGCCATGATCCCGGCCATCGCCGCCGCCGGGCTCGCCGACGCGGTCGACGCCTTCTGCGAGGGCATCGCCTTCACGCCGGACGAAACCGCCCGTGTCTTCGCAGCCGCGCGCATGGCCGGCCTGCCCGTGAAGCTGCACGCGGACCAGTTGTCGAACCTGCACGGGGCGCGGCTCGCCGCGGCGCACGGGGCTTTGTCCGCCGATCACCTCGAGCACACCGACGAGGACGGCGCGGCGGCGATGGCGCGGGCGGGGACCGTGGCGGTGATACTGCCCGGCGCGTTCTACTTCATCCGCGAGACGAAGACGCCGCCGATCGACCTGTTCCGCCGGCACGGCGTGCCGATGGCGGTGGCGACCGACTGCAATCCCGGCACCTCGCCGCTGACCTCGCTGCTGCTGGCCATGAACATGGCGGCGACATGTTTCCGCATGACGGTGGAGGAATGCCTGGCCGGGGTGACGCGCGAGGCCGCGCGGGCGCTGGGGCGGCTCGACGAGATCGGGACGCTGGAGCCCGGCAAGCGCGCCGACCTGGCGGTGTGGTCGGTCGAACGGCCGGCCGAGCTCGTCTACCGCATGGGCTTCAACCCGCTCCATGCCCGCATCCGGGGAGGTCGCTGATGGATCCCGTCCTGCTTGTCGCCGGCGCGGTGCCGCTGTCCGGCTGGCGCCGCGTCCACGCCGGAGCGCCCGTCTGGCTCGACCCCGCCAGCCGCCCGGCCGTCGAGGCCAGCGCCGACACGGTGGCCGCCGTGATCGCGAAGGGCGAGCCGGTCTACGGCATCAACACCGGCTTCGGCCGCCTCGCCTCCGTGCGCATCGCCGACGGGGACCTCGCGACGCTGCAGACCAACATCGTGCTGTCGCACGCCGCCGGCGTGGGCGAGCCGCTGCCGCCCGCCGTCGTGCGGCTGATCCTGGCGCTGAAGGCCGCCAGCCTGTCGCAGGGGGCGTCCGGCGTGCGCTGGGCGACGCTGGAGCGCCTCGTCGATTTGCTGGCGCAGGACATCCTGCCCGTCGTTCCCGGCCAGGGATCGGTCGGCGCGTCCGGCGACCTCGCGCCGCTCGCGCATGTCGCGTGCACGCTGATCGGCGTCGGCGAGGTGATCCACCGGGGCGTGCGCCGCCCGGCGAAGGAGGCGTTGGCGGATGCCGGCCTCGCGCCGCTGCGGCTCGGGCCGAAGGAGGGTCTCGCCCTGCTCAACGGGACGCAGGTCTCGACCGCGCTGGCCCTGGCCGGGCTGTTCGAGACCGAGCGCGTATTCCGCGCCGCGCTCGTCACCGGCGCGCTCTCGACCGACGCGGCGAAGGGCTCGGACGCGCCCTTCGACCCGCGCATCCACGCGCTGCGGCGGCACCGCGGGCAGATCGAGGTTGCGGACGCCCTGCGCGTGCTGATGCAGGGCTCCTCCATCCGCGCCTCCCACCTCACCGGCGACGACCGGGTGCAGGACCCCTACTGCCTGCGCTGCCAGCCGCAGGTGATGGGCGCCTGCCTCGACCTGCTGCGGCAGGCGGCGGCGACGCTGGCCGCCGAGGCCAACGGCGTGTCCGACAACCCGCTCGTCTTCGCCGACACCGGCGAGGTGCTGTCGGGCGGCAACTTCCACGCCGAGCCGGTGGCCTTCGCCGCCGACCAGATCGCCATGGCGATCTGCGAGATCGGCTCGCTCGCCGAGCGGCGGGTGGCGATGTTGGTCGACCCCTCGCTGTCGCGGCTCCCGGCCTTCCTGACGCCCCGTCCGGGCCTCAACTCGGGCTTCATGATCCCGCAGGTGACGGCGGCCGCGCTCGTCTCCGAGAACAAGCAGCGCGCCTATCCCGCCAGCGTCGATTCGATCCCCACCTCCGCCAACCAGGAGGACCATGTCTCGATGGCGGCCCATGCCGGGCGGCGGCTGGCGCCGATGGCGGAGAACCTCGTGCAGGTCATCGGCATCGAGTACCTGGCTGCGGCGCAGGGCTGCGAATTCCACGCGCCGCTCGCCTCCAGCCCGCCGCTGGAGCGGGCGCGCGACCTGCTGCGTGCCGTCGTGCCCGCGCTCGACGACGACCGCCATTTCGCGCCCGACATGGAGATCGCCGCCGGGCTGGTGCGCGGCGGCGCCCTCGTCGCGGCGGCAGGCGAGGACGTGCTTCCCGGCCTCGACGGAGACCTCGCATGAGCGCGCCCGCCGGCTCCTGGCTCACCGTGGAGCGCCGCGACGCGCCGCTCGTCGTGAGTTTCCCGCATACGGGCACCGTCATCCCGGAAGGCTTCCGCGACGGGCTGGTGTCGCTGACGCTGGCGCGCAAGGACACGGACTGGTGGATCGACCGCCTCTACGGTTTCGTCCGCGGGATGGGCGCCACCATCGTGCACACGAACATCTCGCGCACGGTGATCGACGTGAACCGCGACCCCGGGGGCGCCTCACTCTATCCGGGGCAGGCCACCACGGAGCTGTGCCCGACGACAACGTTCGACGGCGAGCCGCTCTACGAGCCCGGCGCGGCGCCGGACGCCAAGGCGCGGGCCGGCTTCTTTTTCGACCCCTATCACGGCGCGCTGTCGTCCGAACTGTTACGGTTGCGCGAGCTTCATCCGCGCGTCGTGCTCTACGACTGCCACTCGATCCGCTCGGTGATCCCGCGCCTGTTCGGCGGGATGCTGCCGCACTTCAACATCGGCACGAACTCCGGCGCGAGCTGCGATCACTCGCTCACCGCCGCTGTGGAGGCCGCCTGCGACGCGAGCGGCCTGAGCCGCGTCACGGACGCGCGGTTCAAGGGCGGGTACATCACGCGCACCCACGGCGATCCCGCGATCGGCGTGCACGCCATCCAGATGGAGCTGGCCTGCCGCGGCTACATGCGCGAGCGGCCGGGCCCTGTGTCGCCGACGTCCTGGCCGACGCCGTGGGACGAAGCCTACGCCCGGCCGATGACCGACACGCTGAAGCGCGTGATGGAGGCCTGCCTCCGTTTCGCTGGGCAGCGCTGAACCCGCCGATCTCCGCCCGACGACTTCGCAGAGGACCCGCCATGACCCGCATCGACAATGCCCGCCGCATCGTGTCCCCGCGCGGGACGACGCTGAACGCGAAAAGCTGGCTCACCGAGGCGCCGCTGCGGATGCTGATGAACAACCTCGATCCCGAGGTGGCGGAGAAGCCGGGCGAACTCGTCGTCTATGGCGGCATCGGCCGCGCCGCGCGCGACTGGGAGAGCTTCGACCGGATCGTCGCCTCGCTGAAGACGCTGGAGGCGGACGAGACGCTGATGGTGCAGTCGGGCAAGCCCGTCGGCGTCTTCCGCACCCATGCCGATGCGCCGCGCGTGCTGATCGCCAATTCCAACCTCGTGCCTGCCTGGGCCAATTGGCAGCACTTCAACGAACTCGATCGCAAGGGCCTCATGATGTACGGCCAGATGACGGCCGGCTCCTGGATCTACATCGGCAGCCAGGGGATCGTGCAGGGCACCTACGAGACTTTCGTGGAGGCCGGGCGCCAGCATTTCGGCGGCTCGCTGGCCGGGCGCTGGATCCTGACCGGGGGCCTCGGCGGCATGGGCGGCGCGCAGCCGCTGGCCGGCGTCTTCGCCGGCGCCTGCGTGCTGGCCGTCGAATGCCAGCCCAGCAGCATCGAGAAGCGGCTGGAGACCAAGTATCTCGATTACCGCGCCGATGATCTCGACACGGCGCTCGACATGATCCGCAAGGCCACGGCCGAAAAGCGGGCCATCAGCGTGGGCTTGCTCGGCAATGCCGCAGAGATCTTCCCCGAACTCGTCCGCCGCGGCGTGGTGCCCGACATCGTGACCGACCAGACCTCGGCGCATGATCCCGGCAATGGCTACCTCCCCGCCGGCTGGACGCTCGCCGAATGGCAGCAGAAGCGCGAGAGCGACCCGGCTTCCGTCTATGCCGCGGCCAAGCGCAGCATGGTGCAGCATGTCCAGGCCATGCTGGACTTCCAGAAGATGGGTGCCGCCGTGCTCGACTACGGCAACAACATCCGCCAGATGGCGAAGGATGAGGGCCTGGCGAACGCCTTCGACTTCCCGG
>JAIYAB010000087.1 GCA_027489275.1 Hyphomicrobiales bacterium | reverse complement strand
GCTGGGCCGCGAACTCGGCCTGCCCGAGGCCTTCGTGGGCCGTCATCCGTTCCCCGGCCCGGGCCTCGCCATCCGCATCCCCGGCGGGATCACCCGCGAGAAGTGCGACGTGCTGCGGCTCGCCGACGAGATCTACCTCGAGGAGATCCGTCGCGCCGGCCTCTACGACGACATCTGGCAGGCCTTCGCCGTGCTGCTGCCTGTTCGCACCGTGGGCGTCATGGGCGACGGGCGCACCTACGACCACGTCTGCGCGCTGCGGGCGGTGACGTCGGTGGACGGCATGACGGCCGATTTCTACCCCTTCGACATGGGCTTCATCGGCCGCGTCGCCACCCGCATCATCAACGAGGTGCGCGGCATCAACCGTGTCGTCTACGACATCACATCGAAGCCGCCGGGGACAATCGAGTGGGAATGACGGAGCGTAAAGCAGAGTAGATTAGGATAGTGAAGCGCATGGACGGCGTTTTGACGCCAGCGATAGTTTTCGATCTGCTTCGTTGCTGCAAGCGTTTCGATTGTTTGAAAGGCGTGAAGCTGTAGCCCTTCCAGAGGCTGACCAAAGCGCTGTCATGACCGTGCACTCTGAAATCAAGCCGCTGATAGGGGTTGTCGCAGCTTTGGTCTACATCGCCATCATGGTCGGTGGCATGATATACTTGAGTTCCCAGGGGATTACCTATGGATCCGCTGGAATGTTCGATATATTCTGGCCAATATTGATACTGCTCAATATTGTAAATGTCTTCTTTGTCATGCGCTTTTTTGGCTGGCGCAATGCAGGTTTCGGCAGGCTTGATACCACGCAGCTGATATGGCTCCTGCCGTTGGTCTCGCTCCTGGCCTACAAGTGGTCCATAAGCTTGGGCGCCATGTCGGCCTTTCCTTTCGGCGGCCCGCAATGGAGCAGCTTTGCCTTCTTTGGCTTCGTGACCTTGATGGTCGGCACCGGTGAGGAGCTGGCCTTCCGCGGTATCCTCCTGCATTCATTCCTTGGCACGCATGCAAGCCGGTCGCGTGTCGCGCTTGCCATGTTTATCAGCGCCGTCGGCTTCGCGCTTCTGCACTCCGTCAACGTCTTTGGCGGGGAGCCCTTGGAGGACATGCTCGGGCAACTGCTCTACACATTCCGGTTTGGCATGCTGTTCGCACCCTTGATGCTGCGGCTGAAGAACATCATTCCGCTGATGGTCGTCCACTGGCTATGGGACTGGGTGCAGTTCTCCACCCTGATCTCAGGAGACGTCGCCATTGTGGCCCATGATAACCTTCAGGCCCCCATTGAGATCATCATCGGCCTTGTTCTCTGGTATCTGGTGCTGAAAGACGTGGGCAAGAATGACATGACCAAGGCGTAGAGCCAACAATCGAGTCGGAGCGAGCGGCGCCGGCAAGGCGACACGCGCCCCTCTTCTACCCGAACTACCGGCGATCAACGGGCGGTCGGGCGCGTGCGAGCACGGCCCACGCGCGTAGCTCCACGACGACTTTGGCGGTTGCCAGCAGCACGAGGAGGCAGAACGCCGCTTTCGACACCGGCTCCATCGTGCCGTCGACCAGAAGCGCATGGACCACGCTGCCGACAACGATCACGACCGCCAGGGCCGTGTGCCCGACGCGCCATATCTTCGGCGCGATGCGCAGCCGGGTCCGCAGCGCCGCCAGCGCGGCGGCCGCAAAGGCGGCCCACATGGCGACAACGCCCCAAGGTGAGAACGGGGTGGGCGACGCAAACAGCAGCGCATCGATCACATCCGGCGCGCTCGTCAGCCATAGTCCGATGACATGAAGTGCGACCAGGGCAACCAGCGCGGCCCCCAGCCACCGATGAACCCGGCGTCCGCGGCGAGCCGTCAAGCCCGGCAAGAACCCGCCGACCAGCAAGGGCTGCGCGAGCAACAGCGCAAGCGCGCCCATCCCGGCAAATCCGGACGCGATGTAGACACCATCCCGCCAGGCGATCAGCGGACTCGCCGCCGCGAGCGCGATCGGCGCCAAGACGACAACCGCCAATGCCGTCCAGATCAGAGGTCCACGAACCGCCCCCAAGCGGCTCAGACCGGCTGCAGCACGAAATGAGCGCTCAGGCTCTTGTCACGCGAACTCGCCATGACAGGCCGAAGGAAAACGGTCTGGAAGCCGTCGCCTTCATAAGCCAGATGGCCGTGCGCCTGGCCGAAGGCCGGGATGATCTGCGGCATCTCCAGCCGGAACGATCCGTCCGGTCCGGTCAGCGTGGCGCCGTGGCTGTGCCGCTCATCCTCGCGACCCTCGGTGGTGTGGGCCCAGATCTGGATGCGCACCCCCGGCAGCGGCGCGCCATCGCCGGCACGTCGTACCGTCCCGCTCATCAGGAAGCCGCCACCCCCGATGCGGCTGACGATCGGGGCTCCGGGGATGTAGTTGTTGGCTCCGCCCCGCATCGTGGGCGTGGGCGCCAGGCCCTGCGCGCGCGCCGGCAGAAGCAGGCCGGGCGCTCCGGTGAACAGCGCGGCGCCGGCGAGGGCAGCCCCGGTGGCGAGGATGGTGCGGCGGGTTGAAGGGTCCTGCGTCAAGGCGGTCTCTCCGGTCTCGCGTCGTCCTTGGCACCGCAGCCTCGGCAACCCTCGTCCGCTCGGAGAGGACGGGCCGCGATGATCGATCTTCCGTTGGAATTAGATGGGACGGCTTCGCGCCCGGCAAGGGCGCCGGACCGACGCGGAGGCCGCATCAGTTGCCGCCCGGGTCACCGTTCGCCTATTTTGCGCAGCATAATCAACGTTCTGTGGTCCGTGTCGACGGACTGCAGCCCTGGGGAATCCCGTCTTCACATAGTCGCGCTCAAAGACGTTGCGGGCTGGAATGTTCGTGCGGCGACTGATCTGCCGTCCCGGCCTGTGCCCCAGCTTCAACCGATCGCGTACCGAACCTGCTGCGAACCCCCGCTGCACCGGATAAGCTGCACGCATGGACGGACCTTTGCGGTCCGCGGACGAAAAGGACGGTGGGATGGGACTGTTGACGATGATCCTCGGCCTGGCGCTGTTTCTGGGTGCCCATAGCCTTCCTACCATGGTCGACAGGCGCGGGGCGCTGGTCGGGCGGATGGGGGAGGGCGGGTACAAGGGCGCTTTCAGCCTGGCCTCGCTGGCCGGAATCGTGCTCATCGCCGTCGGCTACGGCCTCTACCGGCAGGGTGGATACATCCCGCTCTGGACGCCGCCACGGGGCTTGTCGCATCTGACGGTGCTGCTGATGTGGCCGGCGCTGATCGCCTTCGTCGCCGCCTACCTGCCCGGCGAGATCAAGCGGCGGCTGAAGCACCCCATGCTGGTGGGCGTGAAGATCTGGGCCTTCTCTCACCTTCTCGCCAACGGCGATCTAGGCTCGCTGATCCTGTTCGGGTCGATCCTCGCGTGGGCGGTCTACGACCGCATCTCGGTGAAGAAGCGCCAGCCCGAGGCCGGGGCCGGCATTCCGAAGGGGTTCGGGCGCAACGACGTCATCGCGATCCTGATCGGCACGGCGGCCTGGGGCCTGCTCATCAAGCTGCATCCGTGGCTCATCGGCGTGCCTGTGTTCCAGATGTGACGGTCCGGTCCGGGCCACGGCATGACAAAGGGACCCGCGCGTGCTAATCGCCGGGTCCGAAAGCGGGCGGTTCGCCCGACACCATGTCGCACCCTCCGCATGCGAGTCCCGTTCGGGGCGCGGCGGAGGGCT
This sequence comes from Hyphomicrobiales bacterium, assembly GCA_027489275.1. GTDB lineage: Bacteria > Pseudomonadota > Alphaproteobacteria > Rhizobiales > Beijerinckiaceae > Alsobacter. Next base: position 624 of record JAIYAB010000087.1, on the reverse strand, counting down.
TTCCAGAGGTTGCACGCACGGCCATGGCCGACATTTTCCGCGAAGTCGAGGAGGACGTCCGGCGCGACAGGGCGCTGGCGTTCTGGAAGAAGTACGGAAACGTCCTGGTCGCGCTGGCCCTGCTGGCCGTCGCGGGAACAGCCGCGTGGCGCGGTTGGGTCTACTGGCAGACGAAGCAGTCGGAGTCGGCCGGCGCCCGCTACGAGCAGGCCATCGAGGATTCCAAGGCCGGCCGGTCCGAGGAGGCCGACAAGGAGTTGCAGGCGCTGGCATCGGGCGGTGCCCGCGGCTACGAGCAGCTGTCGCGCCTGCGGCTGGCAGCCGAACTCGGCAAGTCCGATCTCGAGGCCGCCCTGAAGGCCTATGACGGCATTGCATCGGACACCGGGTACTCGGCCCTGATGCGCGACATCGCGCGGCTGCGGGCGGGCATGCTGGTTGCAGACACCGCCTCGCTGGCCGAACTCAAGGCCCGGCTGGAGCCGCTGCTTGCGCCCGGCGGCGCGCTCGGCGCCAATGCGCGCGAGCTGCTGGGCCTTGCCGCCCTCAAGGCCGGCGATTACGAGGCGGCGGGTAAGTGGCTCGACGAGATCATCACCGACCAGGCCGCGCCGGCGTCGCTGC
>JAIYAB010000004.1 GCA_027489275.1 Hyphomicrobiales bacterium | reverse complement strand
CAGGATGGCCGGGCTGCGGCGGGCACGGCAGGACGATGGTGCGTCCTTCGAGACGCGGGCTGCGCCCGCTCCTCAGGATGAGGGGCGTTGTGGTGGATGGTCATGCGGGGTGTTTTGTCCGCCTGCTTCCATCTGAAAGACCCGGCAGGAGCGAAAGCGAACACCCTTCTTTTCTATCAGCGGTTGGGCTGCCCTACCGGATGAAGAACGTGCCGCGGCAGCGGCCGTTGCGGCCGTCGCAGCGGATTTCGCTGCCGGGCGGGGCGGGGCGGCCCGCGGTGGCGGCGGGGGCGTTGCGGGGGCGGCGCGCATCGTCGTCGCGGGCCTCGGTGGCGGGGCCTCCCGGATCGACCAGCCCTTCGGCGCAGTAGCGACCGGCTACGGCGCCGCTGCGGTCATAGGTCTGGATGCACGAGGTCTGCGCGGCCGCCGGCCCGGCGGCCAGCGCCGCGAGAAGGACGAAGGGGACGAACGGGCGCACGACGGGGCCTCTGCTGCGACGCGCCGGGCTCGCCGGCGCGCATCGCCCCGGCCGCCTCGGACCGGGCGGCATCAAGCCACGGCCCGGTCCGGCTGTCGAGGCACCGGGAGTTGAGCGGGACCGGAGCCCGGCACGTGAGCCGGGTCCCGATGTCGCCCGGGTTGCCGCGTGACGGCGCGCTGGCGTCAGACCGGCAGCGTATAGGCGGTCTTCACGGTGGTGTAGAACTCGCGGGCATAGGCGCCCTGCTCGCGCGAGCCGTAGCTGGAGCCCTTCCGGCCGCCGAACGGGACGTGGTAGTCGACGCCCGCCGTCGGCAGGTTGACCATGACCATGCCGGCCTCGCTGTTGCGCTTGAAGTGCGAGGCGAACTTGAGGCTCGACGTGCAGATGCCGGACGACAGGCCGAACTCGGTGTCGTTGGCGAGCGTCAGCGCCTCGTCATAGTCCTTCACGCGGATGACGTTGGCGACCGGGCCGAACACCTCCTCGCGCGAAATGCGCATGGCGTTGGTGGTGTTGGTGATCAGCGCGGGCTGCATGTAGAAGCCGGGCGTCTCGCGGTTGAGCAGCTCGCCGCCCCAGTGCAGCGTGCCGCCCTCCTCCTTGGCGATGGCAACGTACTTCAGGTCCTGGTCGAGCTGGCCCTGGTCCACCACCGGGCCGATATGGGTGCCCGCCTTCAGCGCGTCGTCCACGACGAGGCCCTTGAGGCGCTCGGTCACCGCCTCGACGAAGCGGTCGTGGATGCCGGCCTGCACGATCAGGCGCGAGGACGCGGTGCAGCGCTGGCCGGTGGAGAAGAAGGCGCCGTTGACGGCGCATTCCACCGCCGTCTTCAGGTCGGCGTCGTCGAGCACCACGAGCGGGTTCTTGCCGCCCATCTCGAGCTGCACCTTCTTCATCGGCATCGAGGCGACGCAGGCGGCCGCGACGCGCCGGCCGGTCGAGACGGAGCCGGTGAAGGTGACGGCGGTGACGTCCCTGTTCTCGAGGATTGCCTGGCCCACCTCGGAGCCGCGCCCCATGACGAGGTTGAGCACGCCCTTGGGGCAGCCGGCCCGGTGGATGATGTCGACGAGCGCCCAGGCCGATCCCGGCACGAGATCGGCGGGCTTGAACACCACCGTGTTGCCGTAGGCGAGCGCCGGGGCGATCTTCCAGGCCGGGATGGCGATGGGGAAGTTCCAGGGCGTGATCATGCCGACCACGCCGACGGGCTCGCGCGTCATGTCCACGTCGATGCCCGGGCGGATCGAGGCCAGCTTCTCACCCGACAGGCGCAGGCACTCGCCGGCGAAGAAGGCGAAGATCTGGCCGGCGCGGGTCGCCTCGCCGATGCCCTCCGGCAGCGTCTTGCCCTCCTCCCGCGACAGCAGGCGGCCGAGTTCCTCCTTGCGGGCGAGGATCTCGTCGGAGGCCTTCTTCAGGATCTCGTAGCGCTCCTGCGGCGTGCTGCGCGACCAGGCCGGGAACGCGGCCTTCGCGGCGGCGATGGCCTCGTCCGCCTGGGCGCGCGAAGCGCGGGCGTACTGGCCGACGACGTCCTTGGTGTTGGACGGGTTGATGTTGGCGTTGGCGGAGGCGCCCTCGACCCACTCGCCGGCGATGAGGTTCTTGAAGATGTCGGACATGGCTTGGCTTTCCTTTGAAGAGGATGGATGGGGTCGACCGGCGGGACGGTCTACCCGGCTCCGCACCGCGACAGCGCGGCGGGACGCCCGGGCGGCGTCCTGCGCCGCGCGGCTCAGATCAACCCGCGGCGGGCGAGGTTGCGCATGAGATGCGACGCGCCGAACGTCCAGGGCGGACACTCGGTCGACAGGCGGATGCGGTTGACGAGGGATCCCAGCTTCGGCGTCGCGATGGTGACGATGTCGCCCACCTTGTGGGTGAAGCCCTTGCCGGGCGTGTCGCGGTCCTCGATCGGCGCGAACAGGGTGCCGGTGTAGAGCACCGCGCCGTCCGGGTACTGGTGGTGGCGGCCGAGCATCTGCCCGGCGAGGTCGGCGAAGTCCCGGCTGATCTTCGACAGGCTGGACGAGCCGTGCAGCACGTAACCCTCGGGACCGTGCACGGACAGGCTGAGCTCGGCGCGGCGCAGCTCGTCGAGCGAGAAGGTCGCGTCGAAGAAGCGCACGAACGGGCCGAGCGTGGCCGAGGCATTGTTGTCCTTCGCCTTGCCGAGCAGCAGCGCCGAACGGCCCTCCACGTCGCGGAGGTTGACGTCGTTGCCGAGCGTCGCGCCGACGATGGCCCCGGTCGAGGCGACGACGAGCACGACCTCCGGCTCGGGGTTGTTCCAGGTCGACACCGGGTGGATACCGGCATCCGCGCCCGTGCCGACGCTGGCCATGGACGGGGCCTTGGTGAAGATCTCGGCGTCCGGGCCGATGCCGACCTCGAGGTACTGGCTCCACGCGCCCTGCGCGATCAGCACCTCCTTGAGACGCATTGCCTCGGGCGAGCCGGGCTTGAGGCGGGAGAGATCGTCGCCGACGAGCGCGGTGATCTCCTTGCGGATGGAGGCGGCGGCGTTGTAGTCGCCGCGCGCCCGCTCCTCGATCACGCGCTCCAGCATGGAAATGGCGAAGGTGACGCCGGCGGCCTTCACGGCCTGCAGGTCGACCGGGGACAGCAGCCACGGACGGCTCTCGTCGCGGCCGTCCGGCGGCGTGTTGCCGAGGATGTCCTCGAGGGAGCCGACGTCCTCGCCCTGCGCCTCGGCCAGCGCGCGGGCCGGATCGTCCTGCTCGCACAGGTCGCGCATGGTGGGAAAGCTGCGCGACACGTCGACGACGCGGACCGCGCCGGCGGCATGGCGCAGGGCGACGACGGACGGTCCGCCGGCATCCGGCCGCCAGATGCGCCCCGCCAGGGCGCCGGCGGCGCCGTCGGCCGGAAGTGTCGTTGCGATGTCGAGTGCGATGCGGCTCACGGCGTCTCCCCTTCGCCTGTCGGACGGGCTCTCCCGGCCCATGCAGGCAGGCGTTCTAGCACCCCGGCCGCGCGGGCGCGAGCCGTTGGCCGCGAACCAGCCTTGCGCGGGGTTCAGGCGACGCCGTTGACCGCCATGAGCGCCTTCATGCGCGCCACGGCGCGGTCCGGGTCGACGATCAGCCGCGCGGCGCAGGCGAGGCGGAAGACGTCCGCGTAGTGCAGCAGGCCGCGGGCGGATTCCATACCGCCGACCATGCGGAAATGGTCCTGGTGGCCGTTCAGCCAGGCCATGAACACGATGCCGGCCTTGTAGTACTGCGTCGGCGCCTCGAAGATCCGGCGCGACAGCGGCACCGTCGGCCCGAGGATGGCGTGGTAGCCGTCGAGGTCGCCGGCGGCGAGGCGGTCGAGCGCGGCGGCGGCGGCCGGCGCGATGGGATCGAAGATGCCGAGCAGGCCGTGCGAGAGGTGTTGGCCGTCGCCGGCGATCAGCTCGGCGTAGTTGAAGTCGTCGCCGGTGTACATCTTCACGCCACGCGGCAGCAGCGCGCGCATGCGGGTCTCGTGGGAGGCCTCGAGCAGCGAGATCTTGATGCCGTCCACCTTGCCGGGATGGCGCTCGATGAGGGAGAGGCAGGTCGCCATCGCCTGGTCGACGTCGTGCGAGCCCCAGTAGCCGGCGAGCTGCGGGTCGAACATGTCGCCCAGCCAGTGCAGGATGACCTTGTCCTTCGCCTGCGCGATCAGCCGGCCGTAGACGGCGAGGTAGTCGTCGCGGCCCTTGGCCAGGCGGCACAGGGCGCGGCTCGCCATCAGGATGATGCGGCCGCCATGCGCCTCCACATGCGCCATCTGCTCCTCGTAGGCGCCGATCACGTCGTCGAGGCCGCGGGCGGCGGCGGGGTCGAGCTGGTCGGTCCCCGCGCCGCAGGCGAGGTCGGCGCCGGGCGTCGCGCGGGCCTCGGCGAGCGACCGGGCGATGAGCTCCTTCGCGAATGACCAGTCGAGGCCCATGCCGCGCTGGGACGTGTCCATCGCCTCGGCGATCGAGAAGCCGAGGCCCCACAGGTGGCGGCGGAAGGCGAGCGTGGCGTCCCAGTCGACCGCGGGGACCTGCCAGGCGTTGGTCAGCGCGCGCGGATCGGCCACCACGTGGGCGGCGGCGAGCACGACGCGGGGGAAGCCGCCGGCATGGGTCGCGGGATAGGGCGAGGCGTCGCCCGCCGTGAACGTCTCCAGCGAGCCGTCGGCGGACGGCAAAATCAGGCTGGGCATGCTCGTCTCCTGCGCGTTGTCCCCGATGTCCGCCGACCCTGCGACGGTTTGGATGTTGCGGCCCGCTTGACAGCCCGCCACCCTTGAGTCAATTTCCGCATTAGAACGTTCCAAAGTCAAGCCTCGACCTGTTTTGACCAGCAATAAAGCTTTCGAAACAAAGGGTTGGGGAACAAGTCCGATTTCATCGGACGAGCGACTTGGACCGTTCCAAATCAACGGCCGCGCCAAGCGGCCCGGGTGAGGGACACGAGGATGGGCGACCCGAGGACCGGCATCGGCCGGCCGACGACGATCGTCGACATCGCACGCGCCGCAGGCGTGTCGAAGTCGACCGTGTCGCTCGTCCTGAAGGGGTCGTCCCTCGTCAAGACCGAGACGCGCGAGCGCGTCGAGGCGGTCATCGAGCGCTTCGGCTACGTCTACAACCGCGGCGCGGCGAACCTGCGCACCGCCACATCCAGCTTCGTCGGCATGGTCATCAGCGACCTGACGAACCCCTTCTTCGCCGAGCTCGCGGTGGGGATCGAGGAGGCGCTTTACCAGCTCGGCTTCGTGCCGATCCTCGCCAACACGAACGAGGACCTCGAGCGGCAGGGCCACGTGCTGCGCTCGATGCGCGAGCACGGCGTGGCGGGCATCATCATGAGCCCGGCGCGCGGCACCGACGCGTGGACGCTCGCCAACCTGCCCGCGCGCAGCATGCCGATGGTCATCACCATGCGGCGGATCCTCGGCAGCCCGCTGCCCTATGTCGGGCCCGACAACCAGGCCGGCGCGCGCAAGGCGGTCGAGCACCTGATCGGCCTCGGCCACCGGCGCATCGCCTTCATGGGCGGCTTCGCCTCGATGACGACGCAGCAGGAGCGCATCGCCGGCTGGCGCGACGCGCTGCTGGCGGCGGGCCTGCCCTTCGACGAGGGGCTGATCTTCGAATCCATGCCGACCCGCGACGGCGGCAAGAAGGCGCTGGAGGCGGCGCTGGCGACGCCGCGGCCGCCGACGGCGGTGTTCTGCTACAACGACATCGTGGCCATGGGCGCGACGCGCGCGCTCTCCACGAGGGGCATCAGGCCCGGCCTCGACGTCGGCGTCGTCGGCTTCGACGACATCGACGAGGCCGAGCACAACGCGCCGCCGCTCACCACCGTCAGCGCCGACACCCGCGCCATGGGCGCGCGGTGCGCGGACAGCCTGCTCGGCCTGATCCGCGGCAGCGGCGCCGCCGACATGTCCTACACGGGCGAGACCCGCCTCGTCGTGCGCGAGAGCTGCGGCGCGCCCTTCGCCGCCCGCAAGAGGGAATACGCATGAGCGTTCGCTGGGGGCTGATCGGCGCGAGCACCATCGCGCGGGAGTGGGTGATCGGGGCAATCCGCGCCACCGGCGGCGAGATTGCGGCGGTGATGTCGAGCGACGCCGGCCGCGCTGCTGCCTACGCCCGCGACAACCGGATCCCCCTCGGCACGACCGACCTCGACGCGCTGCTCGGCAGCGGCATCGACGCGGTCTACGTCTCGACGACGAACGACCTCCACCACGGCCAGACGCTGGCCGCCGCCGCGGCCGGCAAGCACGTGCTCTGCGAGAAGCCGCTGGCGCTCGAGCTTTCCGCCGCGCGCGAGATGGTGGCCGCTTGCAAGGCGGCGGGCGTGGTGATGGGGACCAACCATCACCTGCGCAACGCCGGCACCCATCGCGCCATGCGACAGGCCATCGCGGCCGGGCGGATCGGCAAGCCGCTGTTCGCCCGCGTGTTCCATGCCGTGTACCTGCCGCCGCACCTGCAGGGCTGGCGCATCACGACGCCGGGAGCGGGCGCGGGCGTCGTCATGGACATCACCGTGCACGACGCCGACACGCTGCGCTTCGTGCTCGGCGAGGAGCCCGTCGAGGTCACCGCCTTCACGCAGGAGGGCGGCATGGGCGCGCCCGGCATCGAGGACGGCGTGATGGGGGTCGTGCGCTTCCGCTCCGGCCTGCTGGCGCAGTTCCACGACGCGTTCACGACGCGGTTCGCCTCCACCGGCTTCGAGGTGCACGGCACCGAAGGCTCGCTGATCGGCACGAACTGCATGACCCAGCGCAGCGTCGGCGAGGTGCTGCTGCGGACCGCCTCGGGCGAGGAACACCTGCCGATCGACCGCACGAACCTCTACGAGCACGCGCTCGCTGCCTTCCACGGCGCGATCGCCGGCCAGGGACAGCCGGCCGCCAGCGGAGAGGACGGCGTGCGCTCGATGGCCGTCGGCGTCGCCGCCCTGCAATCCGCCGCCACCCGCCGCCCGGCGGCGGTCGAGCCCGGTCTCTGAGGAGCGCGCGATGGCCTTTCCCCGCGTCATGACCGCCGACGAGGCCGCCGCCCTGGTGCCGGACGGCGCGGTCGTCACCGTGTCGTCGTCGTCGGGCCTCGGCTGCCCGGACGCGGTGCTCGCAGCGCTCGGCCGGCGCTTCGAGGCCTCCGGCCATCCGCGCGACCTGACGACGCTGCACCCCATCGCCGCCGGCGACATGTGGGGCATCAAGGGGATCGACCACATCGCCCGGCCGGGCATGCTGAAGAAGGTGCTGGCGGGCTCCTACCCGTCCGGCCCCTCCTCGGCGACGCCGCCGGCGATCTGGCAGATGGTCACGGGCGACGCGATCCCCGCCTACAACATCCCCTCCGGCATCCTGTTCGACATGCACCGCGAGGCGGCGGCGCACCGGCCGGGCGTGCTGACCAAGGTGGGGCTCGACACCTTCGTCGACCCGGACCGCCAGGGCTGCGCGATGAACGCGCGCGCCGCCGCCGAGCCCGTGGTCAGCAAGGTGCAGTTCGCCGGCGACACGTGGCTGTTCTTCCCCGCCATCGTGCCACAGGTGGCGATCATCCGCGCCACCACGGCCGACGAGCGCGGCAACCTCAGCTACGAGCACGAGGGCGGCTATCTCGGCCCGCTCGACCAGGCGCTGGCCGTGCGCAACAACGGCGGCATCGTCATCGCGCAGGTAAAGCGGCTCGCCCAGGCGGGGACGCTGCGGCCGCACGACGTGATGGTGCCGGGCATCCTCGTCGACGCCATCGTCGTGGCGCCCGAGCAGATGCAGACGACCCAGACCGTCTACGAGCCGGCCATCTCGGGCGAGGTCTTCCGGCCGCTGTCCTCCTTCGAGGTTCCGGCCTTCGACGTGTCGAAGGTGATCGCACGGCGCGTGGCGCGGGAGCTGCGCCATGGCGACGCCGTCAACATCGGCTTCGGCATCTCGGCGAACGTGCCGCGCATCCTCATCGAGGAGGGCCGCCATGGCGAGGTGACCTGGGTGATCGAGCAGGGCGCCGTCGGCGGCGTGCCGCTGCTCGACTTCCAGTTCGGCTGCGCGTCGAACGCCGAGTGCATCGTGCCCTCGCCCTACCAGTTCACCTATTTCCAGGGCGGCGGCTTCGACGCTTCGCTGCTGTCCTTCCTGCAGATCGACCGGGACGGCTGCGTCAACGTCTCGAAGCTCGGCGTGCGCCCGCATGTGACGGCCGGCGCGGGCGGCTTCGTCGACATCACGGCGCGGGCGCGCAAGATCGTGTTCTCCGGCTTCTTCTCGGCCGCCGCCGACCTCGCCATCGAGAACGGCGCGCTCGCGATCCGCCGCGAGGGCAAGGTGAAGAAGCTGGTGACCGCCGTCGAGCATGTCTCCTTCTCCGGCCGCCGGGCGGTCGCCCAGGGGCAGGACGTGACCTATGTCACCGAGCGCTGCGTGATGAAGCTGACGCGCGACGGCGTCGTCGTGACCGAGATCGCGCCCGGCGTGGACCTGCAGCGCGATGTCCTCGCCCAGTCGGAGTTCCCGCTGCTCGTCCCCGCCCCGCCCGCACTCATGGACGCCGCGCTTTTCGACCCGGCGCCGATCGGCCTGACGCTGCAGGGCGCTCCCGCGAGAGGGGCCGCGGCATGAGCGACTCCATCCGCCTTTCCCTCGACGGTTCTGTCGCGATCATCACGCTCGCGCGGCCGGACAAGCTCAACGCGCTCGACGCCGGCATGATCGCCGCGCTGGCCGACGCGGCCGCGCGCATCGACGCCGATGCCGCCGTGCGCGCCGCGATCATCACCGGCGAGGGCAAGGGCTTCTGCGCCGGCGGCGACATCGCCGCCTGGGGCGGGCTCGCGCCGCTGGAGATGTGGCGCACCTGGACGCGGGCCGGCCACCGGGCCTTCGACGCGCTGGCACGCCTGCGCGTGCCGCTCGTCGCCGCGCTGAACGGGCACGCGCTGGGCGGCGGGCTGGAGTTGGCCGGGACGGCCGACATCCGCATCGCGGAGGCGCAGGCGAAGTTCGGGATGCCGGAGACCGGGATCGCCATGGTGCCCGGCTGGTCGGGCACGCAGCGCCTGGTGCGCCGCTTCGGCGCGGGCGTCGTGCGGCGGTTGGCGCTGACCGGCGAGATCGTGACGGCGGAGCGGGCGCTGGCGCTCGGCCTCGTCGACGAGGTGGTGGCGACGGGCGGCGCGCTGGAGCGCGCCCGCGAGGTCGCCCTGCGCATCGCCGCGCGCGGCCCGGCCGCCACGGCCATCGCCAAGCAGTTGATCAATGCCGCCGAGGGGGAAGGCGACGAGGCCGCGACGCTGGAAGGCCTCGCCGGCGCGCTCGCCGCCTTCACCGAGGACGGCGCCGAGGGCGTCGCCAGCTTCCGCGAGAAGCGCGCGCCCGAATATGGCGGCAGGTGACCGGCATGACGCGCCTCGCCCCGCCGCCCCGCTTTGCCGGAATGCCAACCTCGCCTACCTTCATCGGGGCGGTGGCATTCCAACGACCGCTTTCACTGCCGTTCACGGTTCGCCCGGCGTTGGCCGGCGCCGGGGAGCCGCGCAGTCGAAAACGCCGCCGGACGAATCCGGCATCGAGACCCTTTGGGAGGATCTACTCATGAAGACGATTGCGAAGGCCCTTGCGGGCTCACTGATGGCTTCCACGCTGCTGGCCGGCGCCGCGCTGGCGCAGACCAAGGAAGTGCAGATGCTGCACTGGTGGACGTCCGGCGGCGAGGCCGCGGCGCTCAACGTGCTGAAGGGCGACCTTGCCAAGGAAGGCTTCGCCTGGAAGGACGTGCCGGTGGCCGGCGGCGGCGGCGACGCCGCGATGACCGCGCTGAAGGCGATGGTCGCGGCCGGCAACTACCCGACCGCCTCGCAGATGCTGGGCTACACGGTGCTCGACTATGCCGCCGCCGGCGTCATGGGCGACCTCACCGAGACCGCCAAGAAGGAAGGCTGGGACAAGGCCGTTCCCGCCCCGCTGCAGAAGTTCTCCGTCTACAAGGGCAAGTGGGTCGCCGCCCCGGTGAACGTCCACTCCGTGAACTGGCTGTGGATCAACAAGGCCGTCATGGACAAGATCGGCGGCACCGAGCCGAAGACCTTCGACGACCTGATCGCCCTGCTCGACAAGGCCAAGGCGGCCGGCGTGATCCCGCTCGCGCTGGGCGGCCAGAGCTGGCAGGAAGCCACGATGTTCGACAGCATCGTGCTCTCGACCGGCGGCGCCGAGTTCTACAAGAAGGCCTTCAACGACCTCGACGAGGCGTCGCTGAAGTCCCCGACGATGAAGAAGGCCTTCGACAACCTCGGCCGCCTCAAGGCCTATGTCGACCCCAACTACTCCGGCCGCGACTGGAACCTGGCCACGGCCATGGTGATCAAGGGCGACGCGCTGGTTCAGGTGATGGGCGACTGGGCGAAGGGCGAGTTCGTGGCGGCCAAGAAGGAGCCCGGCAAGGACTTCCTCTGCTACCGCTTCCCGGGCACCGACGGCACGGTGATTTACAACTCCGACATGTTCGGCATGTTCAACGTCCCGGCCGACCGCCGCGCTGCGCAGGCCGCGCTCGCGACGGCCACGCTCTCGAAGAGCTTCCAGTCGGCGTTCAACGTCGTGAAGGGCTCGGTTCCCGCCCGCACCGACGTGCCGGACACGGCCTTCGACGCCTGCGGCAAGAAGGGCATCGCGGACCTGAAGTCGGCCAGCGAGAAGGGCACGCTGTTCGGCTCGCTCGCCCAGGGCTACGGCGCCCCTCCGGCGGTCGCCAACGCCTACAAGGACGTGGTGACCAAGTTCGTCCACGACCAGATCAAGACCTCCGACCAGGCGGTCATCGAGCTCGTCAAGGCGATCAACGACGCCAAGTGACCTGACCGGCTTCGCCGGCCGCGGGCGACCGCGGCCGGCGCAAAAGGCGCCGCGGCGGGACATCCGTTCCGCCGCGGACCCCGCACGTTTCCCGCGCCGCGCCGCGGGACCAGGGAGGTTTCCGTGACGATCTCCACCATGCCCGACAGGGTGAGCGCGAGCGCGAACTCGTCGCGACGCTCCGTATCCCTTCGCGAACGCCTGCAGGACATGCTGCCGAAGCTGGTGCTCGCGCCGAGTTTCGCGGCCGTGATCGTCTTCGTGTACGGGTTCATCCTGTGGACGATCTACCTGTCGTTCACGAACTCCCGGACCTTCCCCAACTACACGCTGACCGACGCCCGCGCCTACCAGCGGCTGTGGCGCTGGACCTTCGAGAGCGACCCGCCGTCGAGCTGGTACACCTCGATCACCAATCTCGGCATCTTCGGCGTGCTGTACATCGGCATCTGCCTGGCGCTCGGGCTGCTGCTGGCGATCCTCCTCGACCAGAAAATCCGCGGCGAGGGCATGCTGCGGCCGATCTACCTCTACCCGATGGCGCTGTCCTTCATCGTGACCGGCGTGGCGTGGAAGTGGTTCCTCGATCCCGGCCTCGGCCTGGAGAAGACGCTGCACGCCTGGGGCTGGACGAGCTTCCACTTCGACTGGATCAAGAACAAGGACCGGGTGATCTACACGGTCGTCATCGCCGGCGTCTGGCAGGCCTCGGGCTTCGTCATGGCGATGTTCCTCGCCGGCCTGCGCGGCATCGACGGCGAGATCATGAAGGCCGCGCAGATGGACGGCGCGACGACCGTTCAGCTTTACCGGCGCATCGTCATCCCGATGCTGCGGCCGGTGTTCCTGTCCGCCTTCATCGTGCTCGCGCACATGTCGATCAAGTCCTACGACCTCGTCGTGGCGCTGACCTCGGGCGGACCCGGCGGCTCGGCCTGGCTGCCGTCGAACTTCATGTACGAGTACACCTTCAAGCGCAACGAGATGGCGGTGGGATCGGCCAGCGCGGTGATCATGCTGATGACGATCACGGCGATCATCGTGCCCTATCTCTACTCCGAGCTGAAGGAGAAGGGCCGATGAGCGCCGCTTCCGCCTCCTCGGCCCGCAATGGGCTGATCCTGAACCGGATCGTCATCTACGGGCTGCTGCTGTTCTTCGCGCTGGTCTACCTGATCCCGCTGTTCGTGATGCTGGTGACCTCGTTCAAGACGATGGACGAGATCCAGTCCGGCAACATGCTGGCGCTGCCGAAGGACCCGACCGTCGAGCCGTGGCTCAAGGCCTGGGGCGAGACCTGCGTCGGCCTGACCTGCGCCGGCATCAAGGGCTACTTCTGGAACTCGGCCAAGATGGTCGTGCCGGCCGTGCTGATCTCCACAATCCTCGGCGCGCTCAACGGCTACGTGCTGACCAAGTGGCGCTTCCGCGGCCACAAGCTGGTGTTCGGGCTGATGCTGTTCGCCTGCTTCATCCCGTTCCAGTCGGTGCTGCTGCCGATGGCGACGGTACTGGGCATGCTGGGCCGCTTCGGCAACGACCTGCGCGAGATTTTCGGCACGAATTTCGGCTTCGGAAACCCCACCGTGAACCTCGTCTTCGTGCACGTGGTGTACGGGCTGGGCTTCACGACGCTGTTCTTCCGCAACTACTACGAGGCGTTCCCCACCGAGCTGATCAAGGCGGCCCAGGTGGACGGGGCGAGCTTCTTCCAGATCTTCCGGCGGATCCTGCTGCCGAACTCGGCGCCGATCTTCGTCGTGACGGTGATCTACCAGTTCACCAACATCTGGAACGACTTCCTCTTCGCCTCCGCCTATGCCGGATCGGGCGACGTGATGCCGATGACGGTCGCGCTCAACAACGTGGTGAACACGTCCACGGGCGTGGTCGAATACAACGTCAACATGGCCGCGGCGATCATCGCGGCGCTCCCCACGCTTCTCGTCTACGTCGTCGCCGGCCGCTACTTCGTGCGCGGGCTGATGGCCGGCGCGGTGAAAGGATAATCGTCATGGCCTTCCTCGAGATCGACGGGCTCAAGAAGCGCTTCGGCAATGTCGAGATCCTCAAGGGGATCGACCTCACGCTGGACAAGGGCGGCTTCCTCGTCCTCGTCGGGCCCTCGGGCTGCGGGAAGTCGACGCTGCTCAACACCATCGCGGGGCTGGAGACGATCACCTCCGGCGCGATCCGCGTGGAGGGGCAGCCGATCAACGACCTGCATCCCTCCAAGCGCGACATCGCCATGGTGTTCCAGAGCTACGCGCTCTACCCGAACATGACCGTGGCGCAGAACATCACCTTCGCGCTCGAGATGCGCGGCGTGCCGAAGGCGGAGCGGGACAAGGCGGTGGAAGGCGTCGCCAAGACGCTGCAGATCGGCCACTTGCTCGACCGCAAGCCGAGCCAGCT
>JAIYAB010000232.1 GCA_027489275.1 Hyphomicrobiales bacterium | reverse complement strand
GTCGTCGTCGGCCTCGCGCTGAGCCTGCTCGGCGACGGCGTCGCCGACGTCCTGCGCGGCGAGGGCAGCCGATGAGCGCGCTCCTCGACGTTCGCAACCTCACAACGCGCATCCCGACGCGCAACGGCGTCCTGACCATCGTCAACGACGTCGGCTTTACGCTGAACGAGGGCGAGTGCTTCGGCCTGGTCGGCGAGAGCGGCTCGGGCAAGAGCATGGTGTGCCGCTCGATCCTGCGGCTGCCGCCGACGTCGGCGGCGCTCACCGGCGGGCAGATCCTGTTCGACGGCGTCGACCTCGTCTCCCTGCCGGAGCGCGACCTGAACGCGCTGCGCGGCCGGCAGATCGCGATGATCGTCCAGGATGCCATCGCGGCGCTCAACCCGGTCCTGCCGGTAGGCCGGCAGGTCGCCGAAGCGATGCTGGAGCACGGCATCGCGACGTCGCGGGCAGACGCGCGCGAGCGGGTGATCGCGCTCATGCGCAAGGTCGGGATCCCCTCCCCCGAGGCCCGCGTCGACAACTATCCCTACGAGTTCAGCGGCGGCATGTGCCAGCGCGTGGTGATCGCCGCAGCGCTCGCCTGCAATCCGCGCGTGATCCTCGCGGACGAGCCGACGACGGCCCTCGACGTGACGATCCAGGACCAGATCCTCAAGCTGCTCGTCGAACTGCAGAAGGACCTGCGGCTGGCCGTGCTTCTCGTGACGCACGACATGGGCGTGGTGGCGCAGAACTGCCAGCGCGTCGGGGTCATGTACTCCGGCCATATCGTCGAGCTGGCCACGACGCAGGACATCTTCAGCCAGCCGCGCCACCCCTACACGGCCGGGCTCCTGAGCTGCGTGCCGAGCATCGACCCCGAGGACGGCGATCGGCGACTCCAGCCCATCGCCGGCAGCCCGCCGGACCTCGCCGATCCGCCGCAGGGATGCCGGTTCCACCCGCGCTGCCCAATGGCAGACACGCAGTGCCGCAGCGGCGCCTTTCCGCTGCGGGAGGTTGCGCCGGGTCACTTCTCGGCCTGCATCCACCACGAGGCGCTGGCACGCGCCGGCGGCGTTCTGCCGGCGGCGACGTCCTCGGCGACACATGCCGGCGGAGGCCCGGCATGAACGTCCACACGCCGCCCGAAGCCGCGCCGCTCATCGACATCCGCGATCTCAGCATGTCGTTCGCGGGCCGCCGGGGGCTTCTGAACCATCTCACCCGCAGCGAGCCGCCCAAGGTGATCGCGGTCGATGCGGTCTCGCTGCAGATCCAGCGGGGCGAGATCTTCAGCCTCGTGGGCGAATCCGGCTCCGGCAAGACGACGATGGGCCGTGCCCTGCTGCGCCTCGTTGAGCCGACCGGCGGCGAGGTCTATTTCCGCGGCGAGAACCTGCTGCAATTCTCGCGGTCGCGGATGATGGAGGCGCGGCGCGACCTGCAGATGATCTTCCAGAATCCGTACTCCTCGCTGAACCCGCGGATGACGGTGCGCCAGACACTGGCTGAGGCCCTCTCCGTGCATCGGGTTTGCCCGAAGTCGGAGATCGACGCGCGGGTGATGGCGCTGCTCGACCTCGTCGGGCTCGGCAAGACGCACGCCGACCGGTACCCCCGCGACTTCTCCGGCGGCCAGCGCCAGCGCATCGGCATCGCGCGGGCGCTGTCGGTGGAGCCGGCCTTCATCGTCGCTGACGAACCCGTCTCGGCGGTGGACGTGTCCGTGCAGGCGCAGATCATGAACCTGCTGCTCGACCTGCGCGAACGGCTGGATCTGACGCTGTTCTTCATCGCCCACGATCTCAGCGTCGTGCAGTACCTCAGCACGCGCGTCGGAGTGATGTATCTGGGCCGGCTCGTCGAGGTCGCACCGCGGCGCGAACTGTTCATGCGGCCTCGCCACCCCTACACGCAGGGGCTCCTGCGCGCCGCGCCGCGGCCCGATCCGCGCCGCCGCTCCGCCGCGGTCGCGATCCTGGGCGAGCCGCCCTCGCCGATGGCCCCGCCGCCCGGCTGCCATTTCCATCCGCGCTGCCCGATGGCGACGGATGTCTGCCGCACGACCCGCCCCGCGCTCACCACGATCCAGACCGGACACCTCGTCGCCTGCCACCATCACCAGGCGGCGGCGGACGGGTGGACCGGAGCCGGACACCAACCCTGAACGGAGGAACCCGCCATGGCCTATGACCCCTATTACCAGCTCGTTCCCGAGCCCAAGGAGCCCCCTTTCGACCCGGACCGCACGGCCTTCATCATCATCGACCTGCACAATGGCTGCGGCCATCCGGACGGGCTGATGGGCCGGCTGGCGCAGGAGCAGGGCAAGCCGTGGCTGCTCAAGGAGCGCTTCGACTTCACCCAGGAAATCCTGCCGAACGTGCGGCGGCTGCAGGATGCCTGCCGCAAGGCCGGCATCGAGTTGATCCACGTGCGGGTGAAGTACCTGACGAAGGACCACCGTGACGGCCAGCGCTCGCTGGCGCGCGAGGTGAAGGCGCGGACCACGATCCCGTTCGACCTGGAGTTCATGGACATGGTGGCGCCGCACGGCGACGAGATCATCATCGACAAGACCAGCGCGGGGACCTTCAACTCCACCGCGCTCGACCAGATCCTGCGCAACATGGGGCGAGACCGCCTGCTCTTCGCCGGCATGGTGACGGAGGGTTGCGTCGAGATGACGGCCCGCACTGCGGCGGACCGGGGCTACTACACGACGCTGGTCAGCGACGGCTGCTGTTCGTCGACCCACCTCGCGCACTACGACGCGCTGCAGCGCATGACTGACGGCGGGCTCATCAAGGCCCGCACGGTGGACGAGTTGATCAGGACGATCGAAGCTTCGCGGCCGGCCGCCAAGGCCCCGGCCGTGGCGGCCTGAGGTCGGTCAACGCATCGGGCGGCGCGGCTTCTTTTTCAGGAGTCCGCGCTGCTTGAGAGCTTCCTTGACGTCGGCGACCGTGGCGTCGGGCTTCTCGCGTACCAGATTGAGGATCAAGGCGGCCTGCGCCTCCGTCCACTCCGGCGGGATGGACGATTGCGGGGACCGGTTCTGCTTACCATCCGGCGGCGACTTCGACATGGTGTCCTGCCCTTTGCGTCAGGCAGGACGATAAAATTTGAATAGAACACGAGGCAACGAAGCCGTTTACTGTTGATTAAGCAGAAACCTTAATGCGCGCTCCGCGTGCTTCTCTGGAATGACTCACGTTTTACGTGAACTGCACGAACCTGCGGCACGATTCTCCGGCGTTCATGACATCTTTTCGGCCCCGGGAGGCGGCGCAGCGGATGTCCCGAAGAACGCAGAATAGTGCCGACCGGGGTCCGGTCATACGCTCGCGAAGCGGTGCAGATCGTCGACGAGGCGGCGGGATAGCTGCTGGGCGGGCGGGCTGAGACTTCGCGACGATGGAACCAGGAGCCCGATGCGCAGGCGGTTGATCCCGGGCGACGTGAAGGGGCGCCACGTCAATTCCCCGGTCTCGATGTCGTGGAGGAAGCCCAGGCGGGTAAAGAAGGCGATGCCCATGTTGAGCATCACGCAAAGCTTCAACATCTGGATCGAGTTCGATTCGACCCGCGGACGGATCGACGCCCTGAACGCGGCAAACTCCGGGTCCGCGTCGGCGGCGCGGGGCAGCGGGCCGGGCTGGGTGAAGATCGGGTAGCGGGCGACATCGTCGAAGGTCAGGGCGAGCCGTGTCGCCAGCGGGTGGTCGGGCCGCATGATGACGCCGATGGGCGCCGGCACCTCGACAAGGAACCGCGCCGCCGACAGGCCCTGCGGCTGCACGAAGGTGAAGGCGAAGTCGGCGTCGCCCTCCGCGACGAGGCGGGGTATGTCCGCCGGCTGGTGGGCGGTGACGGTGTAGGCCACCGCCGGGAAGTCGATCCGGAAGCGGTCGAGAGCCCGGGGGAGAAAATCGACCAGCAGGGAGTCAAGCGCGGCGATCGAGACGTGGCCCGAGCGGGCCTCCTTCAGGTCGTCGATCTCGGAGCGGACGCGGTCGTATTCGTGCAGCGTGTCGTTGACATGGCGCAGCAGGAGCTGGCCGGCGACGGTGAGGCGCATACCGCCGGGAAGGCGGTCGAAGAGCGGTGTTCCGAACTCGTCCTCGAGCTTCAGGATCTGGCGGTTCAGCGCGCTCGCAGCGACGTTGAGCACGCCCGCGGCGCGGCGGACCGAGCCCGATCGTGCCACCTCGCGGAAATATGCGAGCGCAACGGCGTGCACGGCGTCAGTCCTGTGCGGCCGCCGGCGCGCGGGCGGGCCATCCGGCCACCACGGGGTGATCCTGGGCGGTGGTGTAGCGCTTGTCCGCCCCGCCGGGACGTCCCCAGCCCGTCACCGCTTCCTCGAAGAACTCCCGGTTGACGGCGAGCCACGGCTCGAGTTCGGCCGGGAGGCGGTCGTCGGCGTGGATCGCGGCCACAGGACACACGGTCTCGCACAGGCCGCAGTCGATGCACTCGTCCGGCTGGATGTAGAGCGTGCGGCCGCCTTCGTAGATGCAGTCGACGGGACAGGCCTGGAGGCAGGCCTTGTCCTTCACGTCGATGCAGGCATCCGTGATGACGTAGGGCACGCCCTTACCTCCCCTTCCACACGGGCTTTCTCTTCTCGACGAAGGCGCGGACGCCCTCCTGAGAGTCCTCGGACTGCAGCGCCTCGACCAGCGCCGGCAGGCGCTGGGCCTGTGCCTCGGCGGCGGTGAGGTGCGCCGTGCGGCGGACCACCTGCTTGATGGCCCGGACCGACAGCGGCGCGCAAGCGAGGATCTCGCCGAGCCAACGGTCCACGGCCGCGTCGAGATCGGCACGCGGGACGACCTCGTTGACAAGACCCATTCGCAAAGCTTCTGCCGCAGGGATGCGGCGGCCGGTGAGAAGGATGCCCATGGCCTGGCGGAACGGCACCTGGCGCTGCAGCAGCGTCATGCCCCCGTCGAGCGGCAGGCGCCCGACGCGGGCCTCCGGCAGCGCGAATCCCGCCTCTTCCGCCGCGACGACGATATCGCAGCCCAGCACCATCTCGAAGCCGCCGCCCATGGCATGGCCATTCACGCGGGCGATGACGGGCACGTCCAGCGTCTCGCGCAACGCGATGCCTCCGAAGCCGCCGGGACGGGGAGCCGCCCAGTATGCGAGGCCGGAGGAACCGCCGCCGCCCTTCATGTCCGCTCCGGCGCAGAACGCGCGATCCCCCGCCCCGGTGAGAACCACCGCGCGGACATCCCGGTCCGCCTCGATCGCAGTCCAGATGTCCTGCAACTCGCGCTCGGTGGCGACATCGACCGCGTTCAGAACCTCGGGCCGGTCGATGGTAACGCGAGCGACGTGGTCGCGGACTTCGAAGCGGACCGGCATCAGGCGACCTTCTCAACCGGCGCCATGCCAATCTCGGCGAGCACCTGCGCGGTGTGCTGGCCGAGTTCGGCGGGCGGGATGCGGATCGTCACCGGCGCGTCCTCGAGGTGGACCGGCGAGCCGACCACGCGCACCGTTTCGATACTGTTGGTCGTCTCCAGGATCATGCCGTTGATCCGGGTCTGTTCATCGGCCAGCGCCTCGGTGAGGGTGCGAACCGGTGCGCATAGCAGGTCCTGCTCCTCGAGTCGGCCCAGCCAGTGGGCGGTCGTCCCGGTCGCGAATCGGGATCTGAAGATGTCGTGCAGGGACTTCTTGTTGGCGACCTGCGAGGCGTGATCGGCGAACCGGGGATCCTCGTGCAGGCCTGGCAGATCGAGCGCGGCGCCGATGTCCTTTAGCGGATGGGCCTTGAAGGCGC
>JAIYAB010000116.1 GCA_027489275.1 Hyphomicrobiales bacterium | reverse complement strand
CTCGAAGCGCACCTGGTCGTTGCCCTTGCCCGTCGCCCCGTGCGACACGGCGTCGGCGCCCACCTTCTCGGCGATCTCGATCTGCTTCTTGGCGATCAGCGGCCGGGCGATGGAGGTGCCCAGCAGGTACAGCCCCTCGTACTGCGCGTTGGCGCGGAACATCGGGAACACGTAGTCCCGCACGAACTCCTCGCGCACGTCCTCGATGAAGATGTTCTCCGGCTTGATGCCGAGCAGCAGCGCCTTGTCCCGCGCCGGCCCGAGCTCCTCGCCCTGGCCGAGGTCGGCGGTGAAGGTCACCACCTCGCAACCGTAAGTGGTCTGCAGCCACTTCAGGATGATCGACGTGTCGAGACCGCCGGAATAGGCGAGCACGACCTTCTTCACGCGCTTGTCGGCCATGGGGATCACTTCATTCGTGTCGGGACCGGCCCTTCGGCCGCGGTGGCGCTACCTATATGACAGGCAGCCCGCCGCGCAAGCCGGCAGCGCCGGACGTGCGGTCCGGCGGGTCTCGCGCCGGGGGTCGGGCGGGGGCTCGGCGGGGGTCCGGCGGGGGCTCGGCGGAGGCTCGGCGAGGGCTCGGCGGCGGGCTCGGGGACGCTCAGCCGCGCCCCTGAGCCAGCAGCGCCGCGTACACGTCGAGCGTCTCCGTGATCATGTGGTCGAGCGAAAAATGCTGCTCCACATGCGCCCGCGCCCGCCCCGCCAGCGCGTCGCGCGCGCTCGCGCCCATGTCCAGCGCGGCCGCCATCGCGTCGGCAAGCGCCGCCGCGTCGCCCGGCGGAACCCGCCAGCCGGTCCGCCCCGACGCATGCACCTGCGGCGGCGCCAGCACCGTCTCGGGCACCGCCCCGTGGTCGGACACCACCACCGGCGCCCCCATCGCCTGCGCCTCCACCGCCGACCTCCCGAACGCCTCCGGCTCCGTCGAAGGCACCGCCACGAGCGCCGCGGCGAGGAAGGCGGCGGGCATGTCCGTGCAGTGGCCGACCCGGCGAACAATTTGATTCAGCTGGAGTTTTTCGATCAGCGCATCGAGCTCGCGGACGAAGCCCTCGCGCCCCTGCGGATCGCCGGCGAGCACCACGGCGATGTCGCGGCGGCCCCCGTCGACCAGCCGGCGCGTCGCCTCCACGAGCAGCGTCTGCCCCTTCCAGCCCGTCAGCCGGGCGGCCAGCAGCACGATCCGCCTGTCCGGATCGACGCCCCACTCCGTCCGCAGCCGCTCCACCCGCCCCGGCTCCACCGCCCGCGGCGAGAACGCCCGCAGATCCGTCCCCCGGTGGATGACACGCACATGATCGCGCGCAAATGGGTGGTTTCTCGCGATCAGATCCGCCGTGTAGTGCGAATTGGCGATCACCACGTCGCCGCGCGCCATCACGGAATTGTACAGGACTTTCGCCGCCGACCGCCCGGCATAGGCGCCGTGGTAGGTCGTCACGAACGGAATCCGCAGCCCCCGCGCCGCCGCCAGCGCGCTCCACGCCGGCGCGCGCGACCGCGCATGGAGAACATCCACGCCCTCCGCGCGGCACAGCGCCTTCAGCCGCGCGACATTGGCCAGCATGGCGAGCGGGTTCTTCGTCGCCGCAGGGAAGGGGATGAAAATTCCGCCCTTTGCCTGCAGTTCGGGCACCAGCCGCCCGCCCGTCGTCGCCACCAGCGGCCGCGCGCCGACGGCGGCCAGCGCGGCGGCGATGTCGACCGTCGTGCGCTCCACGCCGCCGGCTTCCAGGTCGGGGACGATCTGCAGGATCGTCCGCCCGGCCAGCGGCGAGTGGCCCGGAGAGAAGGGAGAGGACTGCAGCGGTCGCATCAGGCTCCGGTGGCGTGTATCAAGGCGGTGGGTCGGGCCGGCCCTGAATCGGGCCGGAAACGGTCACGTCGAGGTTTACGGTGCAAGACAGCGAACTGCAATTTATCGACGTCGGAACCGGCGGGGATCGCCGCGCCATCGCGTTCCGCCATCGCGCCGGCACGGGTCCCACGATCGTTTGGTTCGGTGGTTTCCGCTCGGACATGGACTCGACCAAGGCGGTGGCGCTGGACGCCTGGGGCGAGCGCGCCGGCCGCGCGGTGCTGCGCTTCGACTATTCCGGCCACGGCCGCTCGGGCGGGCGGTTCGAGGACGGCACCATCTCGCGCTGGCTGGAGGAGGCGCAGGCCGTGCTCGCCGCGCGCGGGGGCGAGCGGCCCGTCGTGGTCGGGTCGTCCATGGGCGGCTGGATCGCGCTGCTCGCCGCGCGCGCCGCCGCTGCCGCCGCGCGCCCGCTGGGCGGCCTCGTGCTGATCGCGCCGGCGGTGGATTTCACCGAGGCCCTGATGTGGAAGGCGCTGCCGGCCGCGGTGCGGAAGGTCGTCATGGAGGAGGGCGTCTGGCACCGCCCCTCCGCCTACTCCGACCAGCCCTATCCGATCACGCGCGGGCTGATCGAGGACGGCCGCCGCCACCTCATGCTGGACGGCCCGCCCATCGTGGCGGGCTGCCCCGTCCATGTGCTGCAGGGCATGCAGGATCCGGATGTGCCCTGGAGACATGCCATGGATGTCGTCGAGCACATGCCAGGGGACGACGTGGTGACCACGCTGATCCGCGACGGCGACCATCGCCTGTCGCGGGCCGAGGACATCGAACGCCTGATCGCGGCGGTCGAGGGAATCACCCCATAGGGCACGGTCCGGAGTCGAGGGCTTCCTTGCCCTCGACGCGTCCGGCGGGATGCCTCGTCAGTGGACGCTGACAGGCACCAGGTCGTGCTCCCAGGCATTCGCGATCGCCGTGTTGCGGTCGTCGGTCACGATGATCGGCGTGCCGTCGGCTCCGAGCAGGGCGTAGAGGTCGAGGCCCGGCTGCAGCGTCGGCGCCTGCGGGAACAGGCGGTTCAGTTCATCGGAGCGGATCGCCCGGACATAGGCGATCTTGCCGCCGCCCATCTGGGCAAGGGCCTGCGGAGTGATATCCGACCCGTGGGTCATGCCGGAAAGCTTGGTCTCGTTGTTCATCGCACCCTCCTTTGAGCGGAGCGGACTGAGGGGGGAGAGGCAAGACGCGGGCCAGTCATTCCCGCGCCAGGATGTCGATCTTGCGAATGATGCGCTCGGACTCCGGGCGCACGAGGTCGATGGACAGCAGTCCGTTCGACAGGTCGGCGCCGCGAACCTCGAGCCCGTCGGCCAGGAGGAAGGCCCTCTGGAACTGCCGCGCCGCGATGCCGCGATGCAGGAACTCGCGTTCCTTGTCGTCGACCTGACGGCCCCGGATCACCAACTGGTTCTCTTCCAGCGTGATTTCGAGCTGGTCGCGGGTGAAGCCCGCGACGGCCAGCGTGATTCGCAGGGTCTCGGGCTCGTTGCCCGTTCGATTGATCCGCTCGATGTTGTAGGGCGGGTAACCCTCCGAGGCCGCCTTGGCGACCCGGGTGAGCGCCCGCTCGACCTCGTCGAAACCGAGCAGAAAGGGCGAAGACAAGGATGGTACGCGCGACATCGTTGAACCCTGGAGAAGCCCTGGCGAGAGGCACTTCGTGCGGGGCCCGCGATTGCAGCATCCCCGAACCCCTTGCGGGGCTGTTTCCGGTCGAAAACCACATCCGGAATATGGCCGTGCCCCCGGCCGCCTTCAAGGGGCGGCGCGGGCGTCGCGGCGGGATTGCCGGGCCGGCCCGGGCAGCGGTGCAGGACCTTGCCGCCGGCCGCCGGCTCGTCCATCGTCGCCGCGCGCGGCCGGGCGGCCGCTGACTGTTGCAGGACACCATGAAGACCATCGACATCACCGGCCTCGGCGAACCCCTGATGGAGTTCAACCACGTCCAGCGCGGCGGCGAGTGGCTCTATCTCCCCGGGCACGGGGGGGACACCTCGAACGCCACCGTCGCCGCCGCCCGCCTCGGCGCGCGCACCGCCTATGTCACTGCGGTCGGGGACGACGCGTTCGGGCGGGACTTTCTGTCCCTGTGGGACGCGGAGGGCGTCGACCGCAGCTGCGTTGCCGTCCGGTCCGACGCCAGCACGGGCATCTATTTCATCACGCACGGGCCGGAAGGCCACGCGTTCAGCTACTACCGGGCGGGGTCCGCCGCGAGCCGGATGACGTCGGCCGACATTCCGGTCGATCTGATCGCCGCCTCGCGCGTGCTTCACGTCTCGGGGATCAGCCAGGCGATCTCGACGTCGGCCTGCGACGCGGTGTTCCACGCCATCGCGACGGCGAGGGCGTCGGGCACGACCGTGAGCTACGACACGAACCTGCGTTTGCGCCTGTGGCCGCTGGACCGGGCCCGCGCGGTCATCCACGCGGCGGTCGCGATGAGCGACGTCTGCCTGCCGGGGCTCGATGATGCCCGCCAGCTCACCGGGTTGCAGGGTCCGGAAGAGATCTGCGCCTTCTATCTCGGCCTCGGCTGCAGGATCGTCGCCCTCACCCTGGGCAAGGACGGAACCATGGTTGCGACGCCGGAGGCGACGCGGCGCATTCCCGCCCGTGTGGTGGAGGCGATCGACGCGACCGGCGCGGGCGACGCCTTCGACGGCGCGTTCCTGGCGGAGTGGCTGCGCAACGGCGGCGACGCCTTCGCCGCCGCTGCCTATGCCAATGCCGCCGCCGCGCTGTCGACGCAGGGATACGGCGCGGTCGCGCCCCTTCCGCGCCGCGCCGATGTGGAGGCCTTCGTCACGGCGTGACGGCGGCGATCGCCGGGGGCGGCGGAGGAAGCAGGCGCCCGGCCGCCCGTCGCGTCCAGAACTGGCCGCCCGCAACCTGCAGGGCGAGGCCCGGACCGGCGGGTAAGTCGAGGCAATAATCGCCCACGAGCAGTCGTTCCGCGCGGCGGAACAGCCACGCGGCGCGCACCAGTTCGGCCCGGGACTCGCGGCGATCGATGTCTTCCCAGAAGTCGCTCCAGAAGCGCGCCTCCTCGGCCCGGCCGAGCAGGCGCTCCACGGCATCCGACGGGCAGGCGAGGGCGGGCGCGCACGACACCATCAGCAGAGCGAAAGACACGCACGACATCGGCAGGCGGGACACGGGCATGGCATCCTCCGTTTCGAAGGCGCTGGGCCGACACGGTATCACGCATCCGTGAGCAGGGCACCCGCGCCCGTCGGGCGGGGGTTCCACGCGGAAAATTGACTTGCGGCGGTAACATCGCGGGCGCTTCCATCGACTTGACGACATCACGTTGCGCACGATGTCCCCCGCAGTGACGGCGCAATCGCCTGGAGTGCACGATGCGACATGGACGCCCCGCCCCCATCCGCCCGTCCGAGATCACGCCCAAGGAGGTGTGGCTCGACCGGCGGCGCTTCCTGCAGGCGTCGGCGGCCGCGGCGGCCGCGGCCGGCGTCGCGTGGCCGGCCGACGAGGCGCGCGCCCAGCAGCTCATCCAGCCGCTCGCCGCGCCGCGCAACGGTGCGTTCCAGGTCAAGGACGAGCTGACGCCCAAGAAGCTCGTGACGACCTACAACAACTTCTACGAGTTCGGCACCGGCAAGGGCGATCCCGCCGAGAATGCCGGCGCGCTGAAGGTGCGGCCCTGGACGATCGAGATCGCCGGCGCCGTCGAGAAGCCGATGACGATCGGCATCGAGGACCTGCTGAAGCTGCCGCTCGAGGAGCGCGTCTACCGTTTCCGCTGCGTCGAGGCGTGGTCGATGGTGGTGCCGTGGGTCGGCTTCGAATTCAACAAGCTCGCCGCGATGGTGAACCCGACGAGCCGCGCCAAGTACGTCAAGTTCGTCACCGCCGAGCAGAAGGACACGATGACGGGCCTGCGTATCCCGTTCATCGACTTCCCCTATGTCGAAGGCCTGCGCATCGACGAGGCGATGCACCCGCTGACGCTGATGACGGTCGGACTCTACGGCGAGACGCTGCCGAACCAGAACGGCGCCCCGGTGCGCCTCATCGTGCCGTGGAAGTACGGCTTCAAGAGCGGCAAGTCGATCGTCCGGATCGAGTTCGTCGAGGAGCCGCCGAAGACGACGTGGATGCTGGCGGGCCCCTCCGAGTACGGGTTCTATTCCAACGTGAATCCCAACGTCGACCATCCGCGCTGGAGCCAGAAGCGCGAGCGCGTGCTGCCCGGCCTCTTCGCCAGCCGCCAGACCGAGATGTTCAACGGCTACGCCGAGCAGGTGGCCTCGCTCTACGCCGGCATGGATCTGAAGACGAACTTCTGATGGCCTCTGCCGGACTTGCGACTGCGTCGCGGCGCCCGCCGGCCACGGCATGGTGGCGAGATCCCGTGCGCCTGGCCAAGCCGGCGGTGCTGGCCGCCGGCTGCCTGCCCATTGCCATGCTGGCCTGGGCCGTCGTCTTCGACCCCCTGTCGCTCGGCGCGAACCCGGCCGAGCGGATTCTGCACGAGACGGGCGACTGGTGCCTGCAGTTCCTGCTGATCACCCTGGCGGTCACGCCGCTTCGGCGGATCACGGGCTGGAACTGGCCGATCAAGTTCCGCCGCATGCTCGGGCTCTTCGCCTTCGCCTATGGCGTCCTGCACCTGTCCGCCTACGTGGCCTTCGACCAGTACTTCGACATCGCCGGGATCGTGAAGGACATCTGGAAGCGTCCCTTCATTACGGTCGGCTTCGCCGCACTGGTGCTGATGACGCCGTTGGCGATCACCTCGACCCGGGGCTGGATCCGCCGGATGGGCGGCGCGCAGTGGAACCGGCTTCACAAAGCCGTCTACGCGGTGACCATTCTCGGCGTCGTGCATTACTGGTGGCTCGTGAAACGCGACATCACATGGCCGGTCGTCTATGCGCTCATCCTTGCCCTGCTCCTCGGCTACCGCCTGTACGTGTCCAGGCGCGCCCGTCCTGCGCGCGCCCGCGCCTGAGGGGGCGTTCGCCGACGTGCGCCCGCGCACATCCGGCGGCCGCCTGCCCTGCCATGGTGTCACCGTCGGACCTCGGATCAACCGGGCCGCGGGAGGCAGTCATGATCGGCAAGACGATGGCAGAAGGTCCGCTCCGCTTGCGCTCCGCCCTCGTGGCGGGCGTCATCGCCGGCGGGACCGTGATGGGATGCATGCTGGCGGCGCTGGCCGTGACGGTCGCGCGCTGGGCCTTCGCGAGCCAGCCCCTGGTGACCATGCTCTGATCCCCGGGCGACGCCGCGCACCGGGCGTGGAGGAACGGGCATGAGGCCGCTCGCCGGCCTGCTCGTCGGTCTCGCGGCGCTCGCGGCAGCCTCCGCCGCCGCGGCAGCTCCCAAAGCCAGGGCGACGCCGCTGTCCGCATCGGCCGCCGGCGAGGTGACCCGCCTGCGGGCGTCCGCCGGCCTCGGCCCGGTCGTCGCCGATCCCGCCCTGACCCGCGCCGCCGAAGCGCACGCGCAGGCCATGCGCAACGCCGGCACGATGTCGCACGACGTCGGCGGCAGCTTCTCCGCTCGCATCGCGGCAGCCGGCATCCGCACGACGCAGGCGGCCGAGAACATCGCCGCCGGCCAGCGCAGTCTCGCCGAAGCGATGGCGTCGTGGACGGCCTCCTCCGGCCATCGCGCCAACATGCTGTCGCGCGGCGTCACGCGGATCGGCCTCGGCCGCGCGGACGGCGCGGGCGGCCCGTTCTGGGCGATGATCCTCGCCGCGCCCGAACCGCCGCCACGCCGCGCCGGCGACAGTCCCTCCGGCGGTGGCGGAGCGGTCTTTTTCGGTCTTCCGATCCCGCTGCGGCCGTGAGCGCGTCGGGATGCGACAAGCGGATGTCGCATGCGCGCGCGGCGTCATCGCGGCGCAGCCGAACTGTCACACTTTGCTTGTGGACGGCGTCCGCCTGTCACTAAACTGACGGCAAAACACGACATGAGATGACGCGCGCGCCATGCGCGCCGACACCAGGCCGAAGCCTTCGTGCCGGCCCAAAGGAGGGATGAGACCATGACAGACTTTTCGACCGTCAGCCGTCGCCGACTGCTCAAGGCCGGAGCCGCCGCTGCCGCCGTGGGCGTCGCCGCGCCGTGGATCATGAGGTCCGCGATGGCCTCCTCCGGCGTGCTGAACTTCATGGGCTGGGCCGGCTACGACGACCTGCCGAAGGTGTTCGCCGCCTTCGAGAAGAAGACCGGCATCAAGGTGAACTTCACCGGCTTCGGCAACCAGGACGAGATGCTCGCCGCTGCCAAGGCCGGCGGCGCCTCGAACGGCTCCTTCGACATCGTCGAGCCGACCGCCGACCGCGTGTCGAACTGGGTCGAGAACGACTACCTGCAGCCCTGGGACGACAAGAAGGCCAACCTCGACGGCGTCGAGCCCGCCTTCCTGCAGGGCGGCGCGGCGGCCCAGGCCGTCATCGGCGGCAAGCGCTACGGCCTGACCTCGGTGTGGGGCTCGGAGTCGCTGACCTTCAACACGAAGGAAGCCCCGCTCGCCTTCGGCACCGCCAGCCTGATGGACCTCTTCGACGACAAGTACGCCGGCAAGCTGACGCTGCGCGGCCACTCCGGCCTCGTGGCCGCGGGTCGCGCGCTCGAGGCGGCCGGCAGGCTGCCGCACAAGTTCAACGACAGCTTCGTCGACGAGGCGAAGATGACGGCGAACTACGACGAGATCCTCAAGTGCGTCCTCGCCAAGCGCAAGAACGTCGCGCAGTTCTGGTCGAACGAGAACGAGGCGCAGGGCGCGTTCCGCACCAATGGCTGCGTCATCGGCATGTGCTGGGACACCTCGGCCTCCGCGCTGATGAAGGAAGGCTTCCCCATCGGCTACATCGCGCCCAAGGAGGGCACGGTGTGCTGGCTGCAGAACTTCTCGATCTTCAAGGGCGCCAAGAACGTCGACCAGGCGCACGCCTGGGTGTCGTGGATCAACTCGCCCGAGGGCGGCGCGGCCTATGGCAACGCGTTCGGCGCGTTCTCGACCTCGAAGGGCGCCGGCGCCGGCATGGACGCCAACCAGCGCAAGCTGCTCGAGACCGCCTTCCCGGGCGACGCCCTGTCGAAGATCTGGTGGTGGCCGGTGCAGCCGTCCTGGTTCATCACGAAGCGCACGGAATACGCCAAGCGCTTCATGTCGGCCTGACGAGCCGCGACGATCCCTTCCCGCGACCCTCCCCCGCATGGCGGGGGAGGGCTTCCCGTCCGGGCGTCGCCGGAAGCCCTGCCGGAGGCGGGGTTGACGGCACGACGTCGCTGACCCCGCAGAGCCGGATCCCATGAGCCAGGACGTCGAACTCGACGGCGTGACGATGCGCTTCGGCGCGGTGACGGCCGTGCGCGACGTCAGCCTCGTGGTGAAGGCGGGCGAGTTCTTCAGCTTCCTCGGCCCGTCCGGCTGCGGCAAGACGACGATCCTGCGCATCCTCTCCGGCTTCACCGAGCCCAGCGCGGGCGCGGTGCGGATCGGCGGGCGCGACATGGCGGGCATCGGCCCCAACGGCCGGCCGACTGCGCTGATCTTCCAGAACCTGGCACTCTTCCCGCTGATGAGCGTGTGGGAGAACATCGCCTTCGGGCTCGAGGTGCGCGGCGTCGGCAAGGCGGAGCGGCGCAAGCGCGCCGAGGCGCTGCTCGACCTGATCGCCCTTCCCGACGCCGCCGACAAGCGGATCGACGAACTCTCCGGCGGCATGAAGCAGCGCGTGGCCATCGCCCGCGCGCTGGCGGTGGAGCCGCAGGTCATGCTGCTCGATGAACCGCTCTCCGCCCTCGACCTGAAGCTGCGCCAGCACATGCGCGCGGAGCTGCGCGCCATCCAGAAGAAGACCGGCGTCACCTTCATCTACATCACCCACGACCAGGGCGAGGCCTTCACGATGTCGGACCGCGTGGCGGTGATGTCGCGCGGGGTGCTGGAGCAGGTCGGTCCGCCGAAGGCGATCTACGACGACCCGGCGACGCCCTTCGTCGCCACCTTCGTCGGCGAGAACAATGCCTTCACGGGCCCGGTCGCGCTGCTCGCCGACGGCGTCGCCGCGGTCGAGACGCCGTTCGGACCGTTGCGGGGGCGCGCCGGTCCGGGCCTCGCGTCCGGCGCCGCGGCCGTGCTCTTCGTGCGCCCGGAGCGGCTGCGCGAGGCGACGCCGGGCGACGGGGCGAACCGCCTGGCGGGCCGCGTCACCCACGTCGATTTCGAGGGCAACTTCGCCAATGTGTTCCTGAAGGGCCCCGACGGCAGCGCCATCCTCGTCCAGCTCGCCAACGACGGCTCCGGCGAGCCGCCGCCCGAGGGCGCGACCATGGACATCGCCTTCGACCCCGCCAACGCCGTCGTCCTGCCGGACGGCCCGCGGGCGCGGAGCTGACGCCGTGTCCGAGGTCTTCCGCCGCTACGGCGCCCCGCTCGGCCTGATGATCCTGCTGCTCACGGGCATCTGGGTCGTGGCCATGGTGGTGCTGCCCTATTTCGTGATGGTGGAATACTCCTTCCATCCGAACCTTCCGGGTCCCGAGATCGGCGGCCCGAAGGACATCTACACGCTCGACAACTACGCCTCGCTGTTCCGGGGCATCGACATCCTCGCCTGGGACTTCCCGGACGACTTCCGGGTCTTCCTGCGCACGATCTGGGGCTCGGCGGTGGTCACCGCGGTGTGCCTCGTCGTCTGCTACCCGGTGGCCTTCTATCTCGCCAAGGTCGCGACCCCCGACCGTGTGGGCTTCCTGCTGCTCCTGCTGGTGGTGCCGTTCTGGATCAACGAGATC
Organism: Hyphomicrobiales bacterium; assembly: GCA_027489275.1. Lineage (GTDB taxonomy): Bacteria > Pseudomonadota > Alphaproteobacteria > Rhizobiales > Beijerinckiaceae > Alsobacter. Next base: position 4,084 of record JAIYAB010000116.1, on the reverse strand, counting down.
CTGCGCACCTTCTCCTGGTACATCATTCTCGCCTTCAACGGGCCGCTCAACGCCGTGCTGCTCGCGTTGGGCCTCCTCGACAAGCCGGTGCGCTGGCTTTCGGGCTCGGGCGGCGTGCTGATCGGCATGACCTATGCCTTCTTGCTGTTCATGATGTTCCCGCTCTACAACGCGCTGCAGACGCTGGACCGCAACCAGATCGAGGCGGCGCGCGATCTCGGCGCGCCGGGCTGGCGCATCCACTGGCGCATCGTCATTCCGCACGCCAAACCCGGCATCGCGGTCGGCTGCATCATGGTCTTCGTGCTGGCGGCGTCGTCCTACGTGGTGCCGGCCCTGCTGGGCTCGCCCGGCACGCGGTGGTTCACCGAGACGATCTACCAGTGGTTCTTCGAGGGGCAGAACTGGCCGCGCGGCTCGGCCTACGCCTTCGTCCTCCTCGGCCTTTGCGTGGCCTTCATCCTCGCCATGATGCGGATCTTCCGCGTCGGCCTGACGGATATCGCCAAGTGACCGCGGCGGCGCAAGCGGCAGCCACGGCGCCGCGGGGGGCGCCATGACCGGCATGAAGGCCTCCGAAAGGCTCCTGCAGGCCTACGTGGTCCTGTTCCTGCTCTACCTGTTCCTGCCGCTGGCGATCATGGTCGCGGCGACCTTCAACACCAGCCGTTTCCCGACGGTCACGCCCTGGCTCGGCACCACCACGCGCTGGTTCGAAGTGTTGTGGAACGACCAGCAGATGTGGCGCGCGCTGTGGAACAGCTTCGTCGTCGCCTTCGCCGTCATCGTCGTCTCCGTGCCCATCGGCGTCGCCGCCGCGATGCTGCTGTCGAGCCTGCACAAGAGGGCGCGAACCTTCCTCTATGCCGTGATGGTGTCGCCGCTGCTCACCCCCGGCGTGATCATCGGCATCTCGACCCTCGTCTTCTGGGAGCGGCTCGGGGTGAAGGGCGGGCTGCACCTCGCCGTCATCGGCCAGTCCAGCTTCATCGCCGCCTATGTCATGCTGATGGTGCTGGCGCGGCTGCAACGCTTCGACCCGTCGCTGGAGGAAGCCGCCCTCGACCTGGGCGCCAGCCATGCCCAGGCCTTTCGACGTGTGCTGTTTCCGCATCTGCGGCCGGCAATCGTCTCGGGCGCGGTTCTCGCGTTCTTCCAGTCATTTGAAAATTACAACACCACGTTGTTTACTCGGGGAACGGACACCACGCTCACGATCTTCATAGCGTCGAAAGTCCGAACGGGACTGACTCCGGCCGTCAATGCGCTGGGCGTCATTCTCATCGTGGTCACGGTGGTCGGTGCGATCGGCTACGAAATACTGCGGCGGCGGGAGGCCGCGCGCGCCAGGGAGGCCACCCGGCGCGCACAGGAGAACGCCCTCGGCGATCTCCGCAAGGCCTGAGGAGCAACGCCGGCGCGTCCGGTGCAGTTGTACGCCTGCGGGTGGACGGAGTTTCGGCACTGCGCCTTACGTCCAGCCGCGCTCACGATGTGCGTTTTCGCACATCTTCAGGACCGGCCCTGTCCCACATTGGGGACAACGAAGACACCGGGCAACACCCGGCCCCGCTCGGAGGCGGATCCAATGAGTGAAGAGTCACGTCTGGCGATTGACACGGTCACGATTGCGGCCCTCATGCACACCGTCCATGCCCTCCATGGCGAACTCCTGCGCTGCCCCGAGACGCGCGGCCGGCTCGCTGCGATCGAGGCGGACACGTTGCGTTCGATCAAGCAGATCGACGCGGGCGAGTTCGATTACGGGGTCCAGGCCGAAGGTATCGGCGAGGCCCTGCGCCTCGTGCGGACCATGTTCCGCTACTCCCACGCCACCGAGCAGCGCCAGAAGCTGCAAGAGCGGGTGGATGGGCAGGGCGAAGCCGCCGCGGACCGGATCGCCGGCGACGAGCTTCTTCAGCCCTGATCCGACCGGCCGGCGCGGTCCTGCCGCGTGGCGTCGGAATCGAAGTCGGGGCTGCGGCGGCCGTCACGCGGCCGCCGCCCCCGGTCGTGGTTGATCCCATAGGCAAGCGCAAGCGCGAGGATCACAGGTCCCGCGACGGCTGCGATCACCCACGGGCTGACGTTCCAGGTCTCCGGCATCACACGCCTCCACCGGGTCCGCGAAGTCGCGGTTTCCCGCCTGAATACGGGCACGCTCGACAGCCGTTCCTGATGCTGCGCCTCCCCGGCGCAAAGCACGTGTTGACTTACGCGGGCTTTCTGCGAATTTCCTGCGTTGCCGAAGCAAAACCTGCCGCCGGCCGCAGAGCCGTTGACGCCATCGCACGGTCGACGACCACGGATCGCGGGGGGACCGATAAGGAGAGCCGACCATTCGCAGACCCATGAGAGCAGCGCCGGTTCCGCAGAAGGACGGGCCCCGCGCCAACCGGGACATTCGCGGAGTGCGCGAAGTCCAACTGATCGACGAAGGCGGTTCGAACCGCGGCGTGGTGGCGTTCTTCGACGCCCTGAAGGCCGCCGAGGACGCCGGGCTCGACCTGGTCGAAATCTCGCCGAATTCGACGCCGCCCGTCTGCAAGATCCTCGACTACGGCAAGTTCAAGTTCAACGAGCAGAAGAAAGCCGCCGAGGCTCGCAAGAAGCAGAAGACGGTCGAGGTCAAGGAGATCAAGCTCCGGCCCGGCATCGATGACCACGATTACGAGGTCAAGATGAAGGCCGTGCGCCGCTTCTTCGAAGAAGGCGACAAGGTCAAGGTGACGCTTCGCTTCCGTGGCCGCGAAATGGCGCACCAGGACCTCGGCATCAAGCTGCTCGAGAAGGTGAAGCTGGAGATGGCCGACGTCTCCAAGGTGGAATCCGAGCCGATGCTCGAGGGCCGCCAGATGATCATGGTGATGGCGCCGCGCTGAGCGGAGCCTCCCGTCGACCGAGACGAGCCCTCTCCTCGCCGGAGAGGGCTTTTTCGTGTCCCGTGCAGGGTCCGGCCCGGCCTCAGCGCAGGGTGGCGCCGGTCTTCCTCGCCACCTCGGCGACGATCTTGCCGGCCACGGCGTCGATTTCCGCGTCGGTCAGCGTCTTGTCGGTGGGCTGCAGAGTCACGGCGACGGCAACGGACTTCTTGTCTTCCGGGATGCCGGCGCCCTCATAGACGTCGAACACGTCGACCCTGCTGACGAGCTGCCGGTCCGCCGCCTGCGCGGCACGCAGGATGTCGGCTGCAGCGACGTCCCGCCCGACGACGAAAGCGAAGTCGCGCGAAACGGGCTGGAACTCGGAGAGCGCCAGCTTCGCCTTCATGCGGGTCGGCCTGGCCTTGGGCGGCGGGATCATGTCGAGCAGGATCTCGAAGGCGACGGCGGGTCCCTTCACGTCCAGCGCCTCCAGCGCGGCCGGATGCAGTTCGCCGAACGCGCCGATCACGCCCTTCGGACCGAACTGCAGCGTCGCCGAGCGGCCGGGATGGAACCACGCCGGCCCTCCGCGCACGACCTGCAGGCCCGACGTCGGCACACCGAGAGCCTCGAGCACCGCATAGGCATCCGCCTTGGCGTCGAACACGTCGACAGGGCCTGCCTTAGCGCTCCAGTGCCTGCCGGCTCCGGCCGGCCGGCCGAGCGCGCGCCGCACGGCAGCGGCGGCGACGAACTGGTCTTCGGGGCGGTCGCCGCGGAACACCTGCCCCACCTCGAACAGCGTCGCATCGGGATGACCACGGTCGGCATTGCGCTGCGCTGCGTGCAGCAGCCCCGGCAGCAGGCTCGGCCGCATGTCCGAAAGCTCGGCGGCGATCGGGTTGGCGAGCGCCAGTTCCGGCTTGCCGCCCCCGAAGAGCTCCGCCTCGGCCTTGCCGATGAACGACCACGTCACCGCCTCGACGAGGCCGCGCGCGGCCAGCGTGCGCTTGGCCAGCCTTGTGCGCTTCTGCAACACGGTGAGCACCGGCTTCGGCACTTCATCGACGAGGCGCGGGAACGGAACAGCGTCCACCCGGTCGAGCCCGGCAATGCGGACGATTTCCTCGACCAGATCGGCCTTGCCCTCGATGTCGCCGCGCCAACTCGGCGGCGAGACGCGGACACGGTCGCCCGCTCCCGACACATGGAATCCGAGG